>CABPZV010000043.1 GCA_902462015.1 uncultured Eubacteriales bacterium
GCATAGGCGCAGCAATCGTCTCGAACACAATTGAAAGTAACTATGAAAACACCGATGCTACATATGAAGGCGAGGAAGATGATCCGACAGATTCCGATGAAAATATAATACTGACCGAAGAAGACATCAAAAACACGCTCGGAATTCTTGAGCTTGCACTCGGGGGAATAACACTTTTAATATTCGGTTTCTATACGCTTACCGGTGACAAAAACGGAAGCTCTATCTTCTGTATGGCTGACGTAAATCTTCTGTTTTCCGCCCCGATGAAGCCGCAGTCGGTACTTGCATTCCGACTGACTGCAAAGGTCGGGACTGCCCTGCTCGCAAGCCTATATCTGCTGTTTCAACTGCCGAATCTCGCGTCAAGCCTCAGCCTGAGCGTACCGTTTGTAATCTCACTTCTGGCGTCATGGTTTATCATTTTGATTTACGGCAGACTGATTTCAGTCCTTGTTTATACGATTGCGTCTACGCATACCAATCTGAAAAAATATATAACTCCTGCGGTCTACGGAGCCGCAGTTCTGATTGCCGTATCCTTTTATCTTTATTACAGCTCACATTCAGGCACAGGCATTGCGGACGCAGCATTTGCTTTCTTTAACAGCCCGGCATCACGCTATATTCCCGTATGGGGATGGATTAAATGGATGCCGCTCCTGATGTACAGCGGTAATTGGGTTCTGTCTCTACTGCTTTTTATCCTGCTTATAGCAGGGGCAGCAGGCTTTGTCGCAATTATTTGGAACATCAAGGCCGACTTCTACGAGGACGCGATGGCAAAATCCGAGGAGCTTGCAGAAAAGCTTTCCAGCGCCGCCGAGGGAAGAAACACAAAACGTACGCGTGACCGCGCGGATAAGCTCCGCCGCGACGGTTTGAAAAGAGGAACGGGAGCGTCGGTGTATTTCTTCAAAACTATGTATAACCGCTTTCGGTTTGCACACTTCGGTTTCGTTACCAAAACCTGCATAACCTATGCCCTGATTGCCTGCTGCGCGTCGTTTGTTATGACGCAGATATTAGAGGTGCGGTATTTCATTGCCATACTGATGATATTCGGTGTCGTCGTATTTTATCGCGCACTCGCAAACCCGTCGGGCACAGACGTGGAAAAGCACTTTTTCTGGATTATTCCATGTGAATCTTTCCCCAAAATCATATACATATTGCTCGGAGGAACGCTATGCAGCCTGCTCGATATACTTCCTGCAATGTTAATTTCCGCACTCTGGCTCGGCGCGTCCTGGATACAGGCCGCCGCAGGAATTCTATTCGTACTGTCAATTGATCTGTTTTCAAGCGCGGCAAATATGTTTATTTCGCTTTCGCTTCCTGTCACTATAAGTCAGCAAGTCAAGGCAATGATTTTCATGCTGTTTATATATTTCGGTCTGATTCCGGTGGCTGCCGTTATGATAACAGGCTTCGTTCTGGGACAGCCTGATCTGTTCATGCTTATATCGGCTGGTGTCAACATCGTACTAAGCTCGGTCTGCGCAATTATCTCCGGAGGATGCATAATGAGGGGCAGACGGTAAATATCAGATTAAATACACGGCAAAGCCTCTTTATGAGCAGCTTTAAGCTGAACCGAAAAATAGTCTGCCGCAGATGAAAAAATCATCTGCGGCAGACTATTTTGTTTTTCCGATTGTCAGCCAAAAACGGGTCAGGCTTTCCAAACGGCCTTGATAATCGATCCGATTTTAGGGGTAGTACCGTAGAGAAGTACGCCGACACGGTAAATTTTTGCAGATACAAAACCGACTCCTGCGACGGAGCCCACAAGAACAGCAATAGAAATTACAATTTCATATACCGGTACCGTACTCATTGCGATACGGGTAAACATGGCCATCGGCGATGTAAATGGAACAAAAGAACAAACCTTCATAAGCATGGTATCTACGGTTCCGGCTGAAAATGAAAATACTACAACAACAAACGCGATGACAAACAGCATTGTAACCGGCATGACCGAAGTATTTATATCCTCAAGCTTGGAGGCTGTAGAACCTATAGCACCATATAAAAATGCATAGATAAGAAATCCGAGAATAAAGAATATCAGCATGTATCCGAGGAGAGCCGGAGGCATATTAAATATCGAATTTATAATCATATTTTCTCCCCAGTATGATTTATTCAGGCTGAAGCATATAAGCGCACTTCCGAATACGGCCACAAGTTGGATAAGACCGGCAAAGCAGGAGGCGATTACCTTTCCGAACATCATGCTGACCGGCTTTGCACTTGTAATCAAAAGCTCCATAGCGCGCGAGCTTTTTTCGGTCGCAACGTTCGTCGCCACCATCTGGCCGTAAAGAAGAATGACCATATACAAAGCAAAAACCATGATATACGTATACCAGTAGTTCTGCATCTGGTCAACGCCGAGGCTCTCGGTAGATTTTTCTATCTGCACCGACATAATGGCTCCTGCCTGGTCTGCGGTCATACCGTTCTCTACCATTGAATTTACCCTGTACATGTCGCGCAGAAGCTCATCGGCAATTTCGGTTTTCACATCATACATTGACAGATTATTTACATAGTATGTATATGAAGTCATTCCGCTCATCACGAACGCGCATTCGGCTTCCCCTGATAAAATCTTCTCTTTGACAGAGTCAAGCTCTCCGTCCGTACACTCTACATCGTAATCGGAAAATGCCGATGCAAAGAGATTCGCGATAATCTCCGCGTTCTCCGGCTCATCCGCCTTTATCAGCATAACAGGGAGCCCGGTGGCCGGCGTCCCGGAATCGTCTTCGCTCTTAAAGGCTTCCATAATACGCGGAAAAAACATCACGGCGGCAATCAGGAGAACAAGAAAAATGGTTACACCTGCAAATACCTTGTTTTTTAAATAATACTTAAGCTCAAAATTGAATATTTTTCTGAATTGCTTCACTTATATGATCATTCCTTTCGTCAAACCGTTTGCCAGACACCGTCTCTCAGCGCCGTCACTTGCTGACAGCGTCTCCGGCATACTCAACAAATATATCGCCCAGCGAAGGCTCAAACACTCTGATTTCGTCAATATCGTAATTGTCGGCAAGCCGCTTCATCACGTCCTTTTTGTCGCCGGCGGAAGCAAGCCTGATCATTAAGCTGCCGTCATCCGTGACCGTACAGGCCTGACCGAAATCGGCCCGGATTTGTTCCGGATACTCTGTCCGGACTACTAAACGGTCGCGTATATAATTTCTCTTGATTGTATGTAAATCTCCGCATAAAGCTACCTTTCCCGAATTGAGAATAGCTATACTGTCGCAGAATTCCTCTATATAACTCATCTGGTGGCTGGAAAAGAGTACAATTTTATTCCTTGATATCTGTTCCTTTACAACGTCCTTAAGCAGTCTCGCATTGACGGGATCAAGACCCGAAAACGGCTCGTCTAATATGACTATATCCGGGTCGTGTGCCAGCGCGGTTATAAGCTGAATCTTCTGCTGATTACCCTTCGAAAGCGTGTCAAGACGCTTGTTCCGATACTCCGTCATCCCCAGCCTGTCAAGCCAGTATTCTATAGCTTTAACAGCTTTGCCGCGGCTCAGACCTTTAAGCTCGGCAAAATATACAAGCTGATCTAAAATTATCTTTTTGGGATACAGACCGCGCTCCTCGGGAAGATAGCCGATTTTCAGCCTGCTGTAATCGACAGGCTGCCCGTCCAGAAGCACATCTCCGCCGTTTGCTGGAAACACATTCATCAGAATACGGATTGTTGTAGTCTTTCCGGCGCCGTTTCTTCCGAGCAGGCCGAAAGCCTTTCCACCCGCGGCTTTGAATGATACTCCAGTAAGAACCTGTTTGTCTCCAAACGATTTTTCTATATTCCGAAGTTCTAATTCCATATAAATCCCCCTGTATAAAATCGGTGCAGTATCGAGAGCAGTAAAATTGGAGCAGTGTTTCGGGATTTTGCTTTGCAAAACCGCCGCCCGCATCGAAACGAAACTTGCTGCCGTAAAGCTTCTGCTTTACGGTATTGTACCATAAATCTGTACAAATTTCCAGTATCTAAGCAATTTTATTTTTAAAACTATATTTGATCTGAATATGTCAGAAAGATAAAAAAACGAAACTGATACACCGCAGATAATAGTAAAATATGCACACAAAAACAGAATTGTGCGATTTTTTCAACTCCGGAGAAAGACAGCGACGTATTTCAATGATCAAAAATTAAATCCCGGAGCGATAGCTCCGGGATTTAGATATAATATATTAGCCTTACTTGGCGATAGTACAGTTCATGAAGTACTTGTATCCGAGAGGATTCGAGAAGAATCCCTCAACATTTTTATTGATCATATATATATCCGTGTAGAAATACAGCGGAACAATACAGCCGGTTTCCATAAGCATATCCTCAGCAATGTGCATAAGCTCATAGCGTGTATTGGTATCAGAGCAGGACTTGATCGTTGAGATGAGAACATCATACGTCTCAGCCCATGTTCCTCCCGTAACCTTGATATCATAGCCCTGAGCTGAAAGATCAAGATCATAAAGCTTCAGCGAAGCATGATCTCCCTTTCCAAACTGAACGTCGTTGTTACCGGAAGCCGTAGTCCACATGTCGAGGAAACAGATCGGATCGTTGTAATCTGCGAGCCAGCCGTTACGTGCTATGGAATAATCTCCGTTCTTACGGGTGTTGAGGAATGTGTTCCACTCCTGGTTTTCAAGGTTGACTGTAATACCAACGCTCGAGAGAGCGGACTGGAGATATTCTCCGATAGCCTTGTGATTTTCGTCGGTGTTGTAAAGATATGTGAGCGTCGGAAAATTAGTGAATTTACTTCCGTCGTAGCTGTAGTATTTCTTCAAGGTCTCAATTGCAGAATTGAAATTGCTGGTAAATGCGTCGGCTTCAACATTGTAATAGCCGGCAAAGCCGTCGTTGTGACCGGCGGTCTCGTAGAACTGCGTTCCGTCAGGATTGGTCATACCCATTGCAACGAAAGAGGACGCAGGAAGCTGACCGCCCTGAGCGACCTTTTCGACAATATAATTGCGGTCAAATAGGAGAGCGATCGCTCTGCGGATCTCAGCCTTCGCAGTCTCAGCCTCAGCTCCCGAAAGGGTGCTGTCAGCCGGAAGGATAGATTCGTTTATATTCCAGCATACATAATAGGTTCCAATCTGGCCAACTACCTTGAACTCGTCCGGATTGTTTTTCTTAAGATTCTCAATCTCGTTTGTCGGAACAGTATCAATAAGCTGCCATGTGCCGTTACGGAAATTGGAGAGCATATTGTTTGCATCGTCGGAGAGATAGAACTTAAGCTCATCCATAGTTACGGAATCAGCGTCAATATAGTTTTCATTCTTCTTAAGAGTTATCACACTGTTGTGATCCCAGCCTGTCATGGTGTAAGGACCGTTGCAGATGTATTTGTCGGGAGAAGTAGCCCATGATTCATCGGAAACAATATCCTCACGTACCGGATAATAGGTGGGAAAAGCAAGAAGCTCGTTCCAGTATGAAACTTCGTTTGTGAGAGTGACAACAAGAGTCTTGTCGTCTTTAGCTTCAACCGCAAGCTTAGCATCGGGATTTACAGGCTCTTCAACGGTATTACCCTTTTCATCAACCTTCGGCTGACCGTTGTCGTCGAGAACCGGCTTGGTTTCCCAGATCTCGGCGTATCCCTTTACGTTTTCAAACATATAGCCGTAGTCAGCAGCAAGCTCAAATGAAGCCGCACGGTTCCATGCGAACACAAAGTCACCTGCGGTAACCGGCTTTCCGTCCGACCATTTCAGATTGTCTCTGAGAGTATAGGTATACGTGACGGTTCCGTCGTCGTTTATAACGCCTTCGGCAAGCTCGGTCGCAGCATCAGCTACGATCTGCAGATTGCCATCCTTGTCCTGACTCCACTTTGCAAGTCCGGAAAACAGATGCGCAAGCATAGTCGCACCGTCAACGGCAGAGTTGAGCGCAGGGTCGATTGTGTCAGGCTCGGACGCCAGACATACTGCAAGACTGTTTTCATTACTTTCGGAAGGTTTTCCGCCGCAGGCCGCAAGTGACAACAGCATAATCGCGGCCAGTAAAAGAGCAATTTTCTTTCTCATAACGAATCCTTTCAAAATAAAATTTATTTCAAATGCCGGCAAATGTTCTCGCCGGACATATGAGAGCGTGATGTTCATATCCTACGTCAGTTTATTTCGTCGACCCTATGGCAGGCAACAAAATGTCCCTTTTCCACTTCCCTGAATTCAGGCGTCGCCTGAGAGCACTGCTCTGCAGCATACTGGCATCTCGTGCGGAACGGACAGCCGGAAGGAGCATTGAGCGGACTTGGAATATCACCCTTTAGAATGATCCTCTCATTTGCCCTTGCCGTCTTCGGGTCAGGCACTGGTACAGCTGAGATAAGAGATTTTGAATAGGGGTGAAGCGGTCTGCTGTATACCTCGTCAGCTCCCGCCAGCTCCACTATTTTGCCCAGATACATTACTGCTATGCGGTCGCTTATATGCCGCACGACCAAAAGATCATGGGCGATAAAAAGATAAGTCAGACCGAGCATGTCCTGTAATTCATCAAACATATTGATGACCTGTGCCTGAATCGACACGTCGAGAGCGGAGACAGGCTCATCGCACAAGATAAAATCCGGATTCACCGCGAGAGCCCTCGCGATGCCGATTCGCTGTCTCTGTCCGCCGGAGAACTCATGGGCATATCTTGACGCGTGCTCGCTGTTAAGTCCCACGCGTGCCATGAGACCGAGAATTTTCTCCTCTCTCTCTTTTCTGTCCGAATACATCTTATGAACGTCGAGAGGCTCACCGATAATATCTGAAACGGTCATACGCGGATTCAGTGACGAATACGGGTCTTGAAAGACCATTGTCGCCTTTTTGCGGAATGCTTTTATATCAGCTTTGGTTTTTATAAGCCTGCCGTCGTACCAAACTTCACCGGCAGTAGGTTTATAAAGATGAAGAATCGTTCTGCCAACGGTAGTTTTGCCGCAGCCTGACTCACCCACAAGACCCAAAGTTTCCTTTTTATTTATAGTAAACGACACGCCGTCGACTGCTTTCAGCGGTTTTGAGCGGAACATTCCCATGTTTATGCTGAAATGCTGTTTTAGATTTTTTATCTCAATAAGAGGACTATTCAAATTCTCTTCGCTCATTTGTAACATTCCATGCCTTTCTTCGGAATATTTGAAAAATCCGGCGCAGGACGCCGCGCATATATGGCAATCATTTATTTATCAGGCTCAGACGGCACAATAGAGCCGTCTTCAAGTCCACGCTTCACGTTCATCCAGCAGCCTGCCATATGATCGCCGTTAATCTGCATGCGCTCTGCTCTTTGCTCAAGGCAGATCTTCATAGCTGCGCCGCACCGCGGAGCAAACGGGCACCCTTTCGGCATATTGAGAAGGTCGATGGGCGTACCGGTAATAGGCTGCAGCTTCTTTCCTGCGGTATCAGCCGTAGGGATCGAATTCAGAAGTCCCTTCGTATACTCATGACGCGGATTGTAGAATATCTCATCGGCGGTACCCTGCTCGCATATGGAGCCGGCATACATGACTATTACCTCATCACACATCTGAGCCACGACGCCCAAATCGTGAGTAATCATAATTATAGCCATACCAAGCTCTTTCTGCAGTTCCCGCATGAGGTCGAGAATCTGCGCCTGAATCGTAACGTCCAGTGCCGTAGACGGCTCATCTGCGATAAGGATATCCGGCTCGCACGCCAGCGCCATAGCGATCATGACGCGCTGCCTCATACCGCCCGAAAACTCGAAAGGATACTGCTTCATACGCTTTTCCGGTTCGTTTACGTTGACAAGGCGAAGCATATCCACCGCACGAGCATACGCCTCTTTCCTGCCGCGGTCGGTATGGAGGAGGATAGCCTCCATCAGCTGCTTGCCTATTGTATACGTAGGGTTGAGCGACGTCATCGGATCTTGAAATATTATGGAAATTTTATTTCCGCGTATATTCTTCATTACCTTCTCGCCGGCTCCCACGAGCTCCTGTCCGCAAAATTTCACGGAGCCAGAGACGATTTTTCCGGTCGGCGCCAATATTTGCATGATCGAATAAGCAGTGACCGATTTTCCGGAGCCCGACTCTCCCACAATTCCGAGAACACGTCCTCGGTCCAGAGTGAATGAAACACCGTTTACTGCCCTGACCTCTCCGGCGTCAGTAAAAAAAGAGGTGTGCAGATCTTTTACTTCAAGTAGTGCCATAAAAGCTCTCCAGTTTCAGATTAATTCCCGGAAGTGCCGACTCTCGGCATTCAACCGGAAAAAGTCTTTTTTAATATTTTAGTTGTTAAGCTTGGGATCAAACGCGTCGCGCAGACCGTCGCCGAACAAGTTGAGTGACAGTACTATAAGAGAAATAACAACCGCAGGAATGACAAGACGATACGGATACGATGTGATTCCGTTAAGCGCGTCTGATGCGAGGGAGCCGAGAGACGGCATCGGCGCATTTACGCCAAGTCCGAGAAAGGAAAGATAGCTCTCGGTAAATATCGCATTAGGAATCTGCAGCGCCGTGGAAATTATAACAACGCTTATACAGTTGGGGATAAGGTGCCTGCGGATGATCCAACCGCCCTTTGCACCGGCGGCCTCAGCCGCAAGCACGTACTCCTGCTCACGGAGAGACAATATCTGCCCGCGTAGAAGTCTCGACATAGACACCCAGTAAAGAATCGCAAACACGAGAAACAGGCTTATAATATTGCTTCCGATCTTACCGAATACCGTACCGTCCAGCTTTCCGTCAAGCGCATCGCGTAGCACCGCCGCAAGCAGTATTACCATCAGCATATCCGGCAGCGAGTATATTATATCCACAATACGCATAATAATGAGATCGACCTTGCCACCGAAATATCCGGCTATAGAACCTATAGTCACTCCGATAACAAGAACTATGATACTTGCGAAAAATCCGACCGCAAGCGAGATGCGTGTACCGTATACCACGCGAATAAAGTAGTCACGTCCTGCGGCGTCGGTGCCGAAAACATGAGGAAAGACGCTTTCACCGGCTGCAATCTTCGCCTGCTCGGTCGTACCGTACTCAAACGGAGCAAGATTGTTGTACGACGCATCCATTGGCGCACCGGGGACGTTTCCAAGCATAGTGTCATAAGAATACGGCCAGAACATCGGTAGAAACACAGAGACAAGCGCAATAATTACGACCACAAAGAAGCTGACTGTCGCGACCTTATTTCTCAGCAGACGTTTGACTCCGTCTTTAAAAAAGGTAGTGGAGGGACGCATCTGAACCAAATATTCTTTTTCCGCATCGGTTGCCGGAATAAGCTTATCGATATCCACATGCATACTGAAAGGCATCTTTTTCATCTGCATAACTCCTCCTTATTCAAGTGTGATACGCGGATCGATTACTTTATAAAGTATATCGCTCACCAGTGTCATGATAACAACAAGAGCCGACAGCACGATTGTAGTTCCCATAATCAGCGGATAATCGCGTCCGGTAATGCTGTTGACAAAGGCACGTCCGATACCCGGGACAGCAAATATCTGCTCTACCACGAGAGAGCCGGTAACAATGTATGCAAGCATCGGTCCAAAATAAGTGATGACAGGGATCAGAGAATTCTTCAGTGCATGTCCAAAGATAATCTTTACCGGCGAAACGCCCTTTGCCCTTGCAGTACGTATATAATCCTGTCCCAAAACATCGAGCATCGACGATCTCGTAAGTCTTGTAATATACGCCATGGGGTACAACGCCAGCGTAACGATCGGAAGTACAAGTCCCTTAGCAGTAGAGCCGTTGGCAGGAAACAGGGGTATTTTCAGAGAAAACGCCACAAGTAGGAGCGAACCTATTATAAATGACGGCATCGACACAAAGGCGGTCGTTACCACCATTATAATTTTATCGATAAGCTTATTCCGCCTCAAAGCCGCAACAGCTCCAAGGACAATACCGCAAATAAGCGCGCTGAAAGCGGCAATAACACCGAGCTTTGCCGAAACCTTGAGACCGTCTGCAATTATGTCTATAACATTTCTGCCGCGCTGTTTCAGCGACGGTCCGAAATCGAATTTAGTAACAATATCACGAATATAGGTAATATACTGTTCAGGCAGAGATTTGTCAAGTCCGTATTTTGCTTCAAGCTGTGCCTGCGCCATAGGAGTGATAGCTTTTTCCGATGCAAAAGGACCTCCGGGAACCGCGCGCATAAGAAAAAACGTAACGGTAACAACAACCCAAACCGTGAGCACTGCAAGAACGAGACGTTTGAGAATATATAAAAGCGTCTTTGTGTTCATAAATATCCATACCTTTCCGCGCTGTAAAATACCGAGTGCCATCCGCCTCTCCCCGGACGGCACACCACAAAAATTCGGGCAGAACTACCTGCCGATAAAATTCATTATTCTTTGGCAAGCCAAAGAATAAAATGGAGCCGGCTCCATTTCGCTTTGATTTTTTAATAACATAAGTATAACACAATTTATTAAACATTTCAAGACTATTATAGACATTTTATCGTCTTTTCTATATATTTATTTCGTTTTTGTTAAAAACAGAGAATTCAGCTGCTGCCACAGTCCTAAAACTGTTTATAAAATATACATATTATCCACAGCTGCGCATCATCGCCCCGCCCGGCAAAGTCAGCATAAATTCCTGTAATCATATTCAGGAAATCAAATGAATAATAATTCTTGACAAATATATAAAGTTGAAGTATGCTTAAAATAATTAAGGTCAGCGTCGGCGTTTTTAATCAGCTGCCGGTCATCCGTTATTTTGTAAAGACCAAACCGATCAAAACCTTAAGTCTGTATAGAAGGAACGGTTACATATATGACACTTAAAGAATTAAGTATAGGAGAAACCGCAGTTATAAAAACTGTCGGAGGAGAGGGACCGCTAAGACAACACTTTTTAGACATGGGAGTAATTCCCGGAACACAGATAACGCTGATGAAATATGCCCCGATGGGAGACCCGATGGAGCTTATGATTCACGGATACGAGCTCACGCTTCGTCTTGACGATGCAGAAAAGATTGAAATTGTCCCAGAAAAAGAGCAGACAAAGTCCGCCGCAGCTGAGAGCACAAAGAGAAGAAATACAGGAGTCAGAACACGTGAACGCGCCGTTTACATTCACCCGGGATTGGGAGAGGGAGGAAAACGTCATGTCAGATCTGAAGAACACCCTCTCCCAAAAGGATCACTGCTGACTTTCGCGCTTGCAGGCAATCAGAACTGTGGAAAAACGACTCTTTTTAACCAGCTTACGGGGTCAAACCAGCATGTAGGGAATTTTCCGGGAGTTACCGTCGACAGAAAAAGCGGAGCAATCCGAGGACATTCAGACACAAGTGTAACGGACCTCCCAGGGATATATTCACTCTCTCCGTACAGCAGTGAAGAGATCGTTTCACGGAATTTTATTTTAGACGAAAAACCGGACGGCATTATAAATATTGTTGACGCTACAAACATAGAGAGAAATATGTATCTGACACTCCAACTGATGGAGCTCAATATTCCGATTGTGCTTGCGTTGAATATGATGGACGAGGTAAGGGGCAACGGAGGCACGGTCTGCATAAATGAAATGGAGGAAATGCTCGGAATTCCGGTAGTTCCGATTTCCGCCGCGAAAAACGAGGGTGTAGAAGAGCTTGTAAATCATGCCCTGCATGTAGCTCAATACTGCGAAAGGCCTGGAAGAACCGATTTCTGCAACAGAAAAAGAGACGGAGGCGCCGTACACAGATGTATTCACGGAATCATGCATCTGATTGAAAATCATGCAAACGAAGCGCAAATTCCGGTTCGCTTTGCAGCCAGCAAGTTAATTGAAGGAGATAAGCTTATCGAGGAAAAGCTGAAGCTGACGCAAAACGAAAAGGAAACGGTAGAGCATATAATCCTGCAGATGGAAACCGAGCGCGGACTTGACCGTGCAGCGGCAATCGCCGATATGAGGTTTTCCTTCATATCCGAACTGTGTTCAAGAACGGTTGTAAAGCCAAGAGAGAGCAAGGAACATAAACGCAGCAGAAAAATTGATAAGCTGCTCACGGGAAAGTATACGGCCATTCCGATGTTCATAGCAATAATGCTGCTTATTTTCTGGCTCACATTTAACGTAATAGGTGATTTCTTTCAGAATTTGCTTGAAAGCGGTATAGAAAGGCTTACAGTCATTACCGACAGCGTACTTACCGCCGCAAATGTCAATCAGGTTCTTCATTCGCTGATGATAGACGGTATTTTTTCAGGAGTCGGAAGCGTGCTCAGCTTTGTGCCGATCATAGTAATTCTTTTCCTTTTTCTTTCTCTCCTTGAAGACTCAGGATATATGGCGCGGGTTGCGTTTGTCATGGATAAGCTTCTGCGCAGAATCGGTCTTTCTGGGAGAAGCATTGTCCCCATGCTTATTGGCTTCGGATGTACTGTTCCGGCCGTTATGTCCAGCCGTACTCTTCCATCTGAGCGCGACCGTAAGATGACGATAATGCTAACGCCATTTATGAGCTGTACGGCAAAATTGCCGATTTACGGATTCTTTACCGCCGCTTTCTTTCCCAGATACAGCGGTCTTGTCATGGCCTCGCTGTACTTTATCGGTATTGGGGCAGGAACTTTCACGGCAATGCTGTCAAAAAACACGATGTTTCGGGGAGAAGCCGTACCGTTTGTTATGGAGTTGCCAAACTACCGGATGCCGGGGATAAAAAACGTGACGCGTCTACTCTGGGATAAAGCAAAAGATTTCCTGCAAAGGGCGTTTACGGTAATTTTTATAGCTTCGATTATCATTTGGATTCTTCAGACCTTTGATTTTCATTTTAACTA
>CABPZV010000044.1 GCA_902462015.1 uncultured Eubacteriales bacterium
AACTTAGTCAGCGATTTTGCAATGCAAAACCTCGAAACATTGCGGTTTGACCACAATTTATGTATATAATAATCTTAAAGCTAACGCTTTAAGGTGCAAGTTTCGTTTCGCTGACTTAGTCAGTGATTTTGCAAGCAAAAACCCGAAACATTGCGGTTTGTTCGAGATTTTAATGTTAGTTTCGGACTCTCTGGTAAGGCATGGCTTGTGTCATTAAGCAAATAAATTCCGAATAAAAATCAATGCATAATAAAAATGGGGATTCTATATGCCGAACAAAAATGATAAGAAAAATAGCGGAAAGCTTATTACACAAAATAAGAAAGCATACCACGACTATTTTATTGAAGAAACTTATGAGGCCGGTATTGCTCTTCGCGGCACAGAAGTTAAAAGTATCCGCGCCGGTCAGGTAAATCTCAAGGATTCCTACTGTTCGGTTAAAGGCGGAGAACTCTTTGCTTATGGTATTCATGTCAGTCCTTATGAAAAGGGCAATATCTTCAATCACGATCCGCGAAGGTCAAGAAAGCTTCTGCTGCACAAACGGGAAATAATGAAGCTAATTGGGCTTACCGATAAACAGGGATATACGCTTGTCCCGGTTGATATGCATTTTTCGGGTTCTCATGTTAAAGTTTCTGTAGCTCTATGCAAGGGCAAAAAGCTCTATGATAAGAGAGACAGCGCTGCTGCCGCTCAGGCAAATCGGGATATTGAACGTCATATGAAGTCGTTTTCAAAATCAAATTATAACTATTGAATATTAAAATATGGGGGCGTAAAGGTTTCGACGGGGATTTTGATTGCAGGTAAGCGGGTAGAGATGGTATGACCTCTTTAAAATATACCAAAACTTAAATAATAAACGATAACAATAGTTACGCTATTGCTGCCTAAGTGCAGCACGTCCCTCCGTTGAGTACCACGACTTCGGTTCGGGCGTCATTGTGTGGTAAATGTGAACTGTGAGTTTGCCTTTATAGCAGTCACACATAAAACGGCTGCTTTGTTCTGTCTTTTGTCGATTCAGACTCTATAAAAGCATAAATTAAAATCGACTTCACCCGAAGAAAGCCTGTTGGATGAGTTTTCGGACAGGGGTTCGACTCCCCTCGCCTCCACCATAATAGGAACATAAAAAAGATATGTTCCGCATAAACCTCGGTTTTGTCGGGGTTTTTTGTTGCCCAAATGCCGGGATTTCAAGATGCATATTCGTAGATATAAAACGGCCATTTTTGCTTTGCGTAGAGATTTGAACTCCCGTACAACTGAATAACTGCTTTAAACGGCAGACAAGTCATAAAAACTTGTCTGCCGTTTTTTGCGTTTACCCGCCCGAAGTTTTGCAAAAGACTTCGGGCTTTTTGTAGTTCGAAAACCACGCGATAGGACAAAGAATGCAAAGCGTGGCCGGGAATCAAGACCATAGCCGCAGATCTGTCGCTGTCCCGCAGTACCGTCAAGCGAGCGATTAAGGATTTGAAGAATGCCGCCCTGATACGAAAAGAGCCGCACTACCGGGAAAACGGCAGTGCAACCTCTAATCGTTATTATCTGCTGTAAAACAGAACATATCCACTCACAAGGGGAAAGTCTCCCTTCATGATGAACCGAGCGCCGGTTCATCATCCCCCCTTGAAACTCCCACTTGAAGAAAACTATGACAGAGAGAAGAAGACAGATATCTCTTATGAGGATAAGGAATATATGGATGTGTGCCGATAGAGAAAGCAAGCCCTGCCGCCTTTTCTGTTCTGCTGTGGGCATAAACTCACGATGACAGCGGCATTACAAAGTAAATATCGTGAAAACTTTACAGTAATTCAATATCCTGTCGTTAACCTTTCGCCACTGCCTTGTATATGAAGCCGAAGCTTCCCGATATACTGATAACATTAGCTGTTATGAAATTAGAAGGGTTGAAAAATTTTGAAAAATAAATATAATAAAACTATACGGGATTGCGAATAGTTTTACGGTTTATCAAACGAGAATACAGGGAGGATTTGTATGGAATACATCACCGTGCAGGAGGCGGCAAAAAAATGGAGGATTTCGGATCGGCTGGTACAGAAATACTGCGCCGAAGGCAGGATTGACGGAATCCGCAAATTCGGGAAGTCCTGGGGGATTCCAGCCAGCGCCGTGAAACCGCAGGATCCGCGAAGGGAAAAGGAGCATTCTGCCACCCGGCGCTTGCAGCCACAGCCAGAGGTTTTTCCGGGATTCATGCCGCTGATAAATACGGCTTTTGAACCGGGACGCTGCTTGGACTACATCAACGAGATGGAGGAAGGGTCCAGAAAAGAGATCGCATTTGCAGAATATCATTATTTCAGCGGTCAGCCAGAAAAGGCCATACAGGAGGCGGAATTGTACCTGACCTGTTCGGAAACGGCGTACCGCCTTTCTGCGTGCCTGATTTATGCTTATGCCAATTTATCCGTCGGTCATATTCACCACACCCGCTATGCCTTGACAGAAATCCAAAATACATTGACTGCGAATGAGGACAGAGCACCGTATGTCCGTGCCATCGAAGCTTTTGTCGTCTTTGCCTCCTCCGTGCTTCTACACCTTCCGCTGCCGGAAAAAATGCCTCTGACACAGGATTTTTTACCATTATTGCCGTCCGGGCTGCGGGCGTTTGCCCTATATGTCCAAGCCCATTATCTTTATCTGAAAGAGGACTACGGAAAAAGCATCGGTATCGTGGAGGCCACACTGGGTATGGGGGCGGATCAGTACCCCATACCCGCCATTTATCTCCATTTGGTTGCAGTCATGGACTATATGAGCCTAAAGCAGACACAGCAGGCGCAGAAGCACCTGCTGGCCGCATGGGAAATTGCTCGCCCCGACGATCTGATTGAAGGCTTCGGAGAACATCATGGGCTTGTGGGCGGGATGCTGGAAGCGGTCATAAAACCGAACTGGCCAGATGACTTCAAGCGAATCATTACCATTACCTACCGCTTTTCCGCCGGATGGCGAAAAATCCACAACCCAGAGACTGGGCATGATGTTGCAGACGACCTGACAACGACCGAATTTGCGACAGCTATGCTGGCGGCGCGTGGATGGACAAATCAGGAAATTGCGCGGCACATGAACATTTCCTCTCATACTGTGAAACGATATATCTCCACCGTCCTGCAAAAGCTGGGTATCAGCCGGCGTCAGGAACTGAAAACATATGATTTTGTATAATCCTTGATTATTTATATTTTTTGCTTCTATGGGAATAAGTGTATTAAAAAAGGTGTTTAAATCAAATATAAAATATACATTCTATAATTCCGAAATTATGTATGCCGCCGCATGGATAACGACATAGCGGCGGTTTTCTGTGTCTATCGGCTGTCCCTGTCAACGTATTGCTTTCTCTGTCTTTAAGGCGAATTCTGCCTGTTGCGTTCATTTTTCTTATCCTTACTTTTGGAAAATGGATGACTCCGGTGTGGATGTGCAAGCGGCTGTCTTTGCACACATTAACCTCCTTTCGCATATAGTATACCAATAACATTTTTCTGGAGGAAGCCATGCACAATGATCATTATATAGCAAAATCCCTTGAGCTACATCTCTTCTTCGGTCGTATCATGAAAGAGCACGCTCTGTTTTTAAGGGCAGGCTTCACACCTGCTAATGCAGCTTTTTCAAATCAGGCAGAAATTTATAAAAATGAATTTGAAAAACTTTTGTGTGAAACCGTAGCTCTCAGTAACGGCGCCGTATCGCCCGATGTGCTGAATTCCGGCGAGGTGGTAACTGAATTTACAGCTTTGGCAGAAAAACAGACCGAATGCTTTACTGGGATTGCGATCGACAGGAAAATCACCAGCAGTGAGCTGCGCCTTAGCAGCAATTGCAATTACTGCAACAACAACCAATCCCAAAAGGTCTGTACCATTCATAGACTCAACGAGAGAGCGATCCAGCTTTTGGACGGACTGATCTGCTTTAAGGAAAGCATCTTAAAAAATGTGCTGAACTGTCAAATGTTCACTATGAATTATCCTTTGCTGATCGAGCATATCATAAGAGAGGCAAAGCTTTACCGTAAATATCTGCACATGCTTGAAAAGGACGGGGAATTAAACTGCCAGTCTATGCGAGAAATCGAGTGCTTCTGGAATCGGATCATGATGGAACACGCCTTATTTATACGGGGTCTTCTTGATCCCTGCGAAGCTGAATTGATTGATTCTGCGGACGAATCCGCCAAGGAGTTTGCAGAACTGCTGCTCCAGTGCAGCAGCGCTCAGGACCGGACCCTGACAGCAAGCTCTCTTGAAAAAACCGTTAAGCTCAGAGATTTTAAAGCGGCCGGAACAAAGGGTATCCAGGAATGCAAGATTCGTTCGGTTATTCTTCCGCTGCTTGCAGATCATGTTCTTCGGGAAGCCAATCATTATATCCGTCTATTGAAAGATTAAGCGGGTTAAAAAATAGATTCATTTAATATCAAGCTCCGCGGAGATGATGAAAGGGTCGACGAGTGTATTGCAACAAAAACACAGTCATAACTAAGTGCCCCGTTTCGGCGGGGCATTTGCTTATTTAATGACGATGCGCTGCATGCTGTCGATTCTTTTTGCTTTATTCGACTTTTTTCGAGTTTTGTTATATAATAACATAAAGCTAAAGCTTTGCGACAGCAAGTTTCGTTTTGCCAATTCCAAAAATAAATGTCGGGATCATTGTTGCTTAATTTCAACAAGCAATTGAGACAAAAATTTCATTTTTCAATTATCACTTGCTGTAAATTTAGCGTCGTATATAGTAAAATAAAGTCAGAACTTCTTTTAAATACAATTAGCATTTGAAAAATTATTGAAAGGTATGGTGACTAAATGTTTAACATGACTCAGGTCGGAATCAACATATCCAAAATGAGAAAATCCAAAGGACTGACTCAAATGGAGCTGGCAGACAAATTGGGTATAAGCTTTCAGGCAGTTTCAAATTGGGAGAGAGGAATAAGTATGCCGGATATTTCAAAGCTCGGAGAACTGTCAGCTCTGTTTGACGTTTCAACCGATGAAATTTTAGGAAGCGGACGAATAAGCGAGATTGCAAAGAATATATTAACAAATCAACCGACACCGGAAACTAATATTGAAGATATTAAGGAAATTGCGCCGATACTTCATGAAAATCAGGTTGAAAGCCTTGTAGGCAATGCAGAACCCGCCGACATCACGGCGGAAAGTATTGCTAAGGTCGCGCCGTTTTTAAGTCAGGATTTTATCGACAATTTTGCAAAAGATTTAATCGAAAAAACTCAGTCTCTTAATTCTATCAAAGCAATAGCTCCATTTGTCAGCACAAGCATAATCGACAGCAAGACACTGGAGATAATAGATCAATACGGAAGTCTGGAGAGAATAGCAAAAGTTGTTCCTTTTATAAGCAAATCAGTGGCTGACACGATTGCAGATATATCGTATGAAAAAACAGGTGACCTTAAATCCTTCGCCTCTATTATGCCATTTATGAGCACTAATAAATTAAACGAATATGCATATAAGGCATATTCCGAAAACGGAATAAATGCTGTCAGGCCATTGGCACCCTTTGTCAGTACCGAAGTTCTGAACAATATGGCCAGAGAGGTTTTAGAAAAAGACGGTCTTGCCGGACTGTCTCCGATTATACCGTTTATAGACAGTATAATAGTTGAAGATTATATCACAAGATGCAGAAAACGCTCCGACTAAAGACCGGGCTCGTCATACAATGGGATGACGAGCCGTTTTTATTATTCTATTTCTGCCCTTGCAACTCTCACAATCAAAGACTTTCCGTATTCATATCCTGTAAAATTCACGCACAGCATATCATTTTTCTGAACAAAATCCAAGCTCTCTCCGCTGTCCATCCATTCAACAGATCTGACAGTATCCGCTATATTGCTGAATGCGAGATTGCCGGTAAACTCTCCATCCGGTGTAACATTTGAGTCTCCGCATATACCAAGATCGTAAATAAACAGATATAAGTATTTTCCTCCGGCACCTTTAAGAGCAAAGTTTTTCCCGATGCAGGACGACGGGTAAGGTCTGCCGTCATATATAGCCTCGCCAAAGCACTTCATCCATCTTCCGATCAGTTCAAAAAGCTGCTGCTGATACAAATTTATTCTACCCTGCCCCTCCGGTCCGATATTCAGAAGATAATTTGCGCCTGCCCTGCGGCAGTCACATAAATTTTTAATCAATTCACCCGGAGACTTATAGTCGATATCGTAATTTCCAATACCCCAATGATTGTTCACAGTCTGGCACATCTCAGCCGCAAGATATTTGCTCATACCCTCCCGGTTCATCGGTACAGGATTATCCTGTTCGAAAGTAACGGCGTCGATTTCAGACTCGCCGACCGCTCCCCGGTTCGAAATTCCTGTATTATTGATAATCACAGCCTCAGGCTGATATTTTCTTATGGTTGCATAAAGCTCTTTTTCCTTCCAGTCAGCACCCGGCTTTGACCAGTTTCCGTCAAACCAAAGACCGCCTATTTTCCCATAATTTTTACAGAGAATTTCTACACTTTTTCTGAGATATTCAAGATAGCGGTCAAAGTTCTCATTAAAATCTTTATTATACCAGTCAAGCGTAGTGTGATAAAAAAACGGAACAATATCATGCCTTCGGCAGGCATCGGCAAATTCACGGACAAGATCTCTGCCGGCAGGCGAATGCGGCGCATCAAAATTATTAAGACCGCAGGTGTCATAAAGTGAAAATCCCTCATGATGCCGAGTTGTAAGCGTTATATATCTGCATCCGGCGCTTTTCGCGGTCAAGACAAGCTTGTCCGCATCAAAGTCCTCCGCTGTAAAGCTGTCTTTAAGCTTTGCATAGTCACTCATTTTCATATGCTTCATATGATAAATCCATTCGCCGCCGCCAAGCTGTGAATAAAGCCCCCAATGGACGAACATGCCAAAACCAAGCTGTTCATAATCCAGTATATACTGCTTTGCCTTCGGTACAGCCATAATATAAATTCCTTTCGCATTAAACCATTTCTTTATTAACAAAATACCATATTTAACACAATATGTCAAGGTAAATTCTATGTACCGGACGCTAAAAAGCATCCGGTCTGATTCTTTTATGATAAATATTATTTTGAATTACAGAATCAGAGTACAAAATTGCAGCATTCAAAATCGTTATCTATATAATGCGCGATAAATCTTGCTTTAAATTTGCGTTTGTTACAAATCGCATTTGCGGAACCCCGTTCGTCAAGATCCTCGGGAAGAACAAACTTCATACATCTTACCTTAATATCACGGCAGGTCTGTCTTGTATGAGCAGGAACAGTCATTGTTTTCATACCGCGCTTATGCTCTATATCATTATCATCTACCTCAGTGATGATCGCAGCAAGAGCAACTCTTCTGTTAGGACATACATTTTTAAGTGTGACATCAAGCTGAATAATCCGTCCGAGCGATTCCATTACTAAATCGCCGGCATCAAACTCTATACTGTCTTCGCAACCGCAGATGGTAACATCCTTAGGTTCAGGACATACCTCCGGTGACACAACAATTCCGCAGTCAACTTCTATTTCAGGCGAAGGAAACTCCACAACATTGTCCTCCTTATCACTGTAAATAATGCTGTCGTTTACCTCGACAGTTCCGGAACATGGTCCGACATGCTCAACATTAAATTCTAATTCCGCACCCTCCGTCTGACTAACTCCGAGCTCGTTTATTTTCCATTGAACTGTAGTCGAATCCATTAATGTTGCCGTTCCTTTCGTCGGCGTCGACACAGACGTTATCTTAAAACAAGAAGAAACCTTATCCACAATTACAATATCGGTAGCGCCGGGCTTGGAAATGTTTCTTGCAAGGTCTTCAAATATATCCTCAAGCTCTTCATCATCCGGTGTAATTGCCACATAAGCAGAATCGGGATCAGAAGCCCAGTCTCTGAGCGCCTGCTCATCAATACCTCCGTTGCCGGAAAGCCCAATGCAATAGATAATTATACCCTGCGCCTTAGCCGCAGCAGCAATCGGATTCGGATCTGCACCGGCGGTCGTTTTTCCGTCGGTAAACATAATCATTACCTTAGCATTCGACGACGCAGGATCAAACAGGTCTACAGCCTTTGTAAAAGCGTCTGCGTGGTTGGTAGAACCGCCTGCAGTAAGCGAATCAACTGCTGATTTTAAATCGCTTACCGAAGTTATAAGCTGCGTGTCCTGAGTTGCTGTGCTCGCAAAGCTCACAATTCCTATATGACTTCCGTAGCCTATCTGTCCGTCCTGAACTCCGTCGGTTGCTTCATCTATGATATCAATAAATTTTTTAGCACCGTTTTTCAAGTTGGCAAGCGGACTTCCCGACATACTTCCCGAACGGTCAAGAATTAAAACTATATCGGTAGGATTTGTCACAATGTCAGGTGCTGCCGAAAGTGACAGCTTCACTTTGAAAGATTCTCCGCAATTTATTTGTGTTGTGCTCAGCTCTTTATTTGAATTAACAATCCCCATTTTTTTAATTCCTTTCTGAGCTTCCGTTTGAACAGAAGCTCATTACAATATATGAAAAACTGGGAAACAAGTGAGAGCAAACAGGAAGCCGATTCAGAATATCTGATTTTGATTTCAATGAAATCTAACATTTTTCCACAACATTATTTTTTTCATTTCTAAACTCATCTTTAAAATTATACAAACCAAATTAAGTTCCGGCTCTGTTTTTACAAAATTTCTCTCTTTTCAATTGTTTTTTTAATCAATTTGTGATATACTGTACTCGAAATTAAGTAACTTGTCAGGCGGAGACATCTTACTTTTAGTCATATAACGGAGGACTGCACAAATGGCTGATAACCGAAAAGAACAGGAGCGCGCGGAGCTCCACCGCACTATATGGGGAATTGCCGATGATCTGCGCGGAAGCGTAGATGGATGGGATTTTAAGCAATACATACTCGGTATGCTGTTTTACCGCTATATATCCGAAAACCTTGAGGGATATATCAACCGCGGAGAAATCGAGGCAGGAAACTCCGAATTTAAATACTCGAATTTGTCTGACGAGAACGCAGAGCAAGCACGCGCCGGACTTGTAAATGAAAAGGGGTTTTTTATACTTCCGAGTCAGCTTTTCTGCAATGTAAGAAAACGCGCTCCGCAGGATGAAAATCTTAACGAAACATTAGAAAAGGTATTCAACGCGATTGAAAATTCTGCAAAAGGAAGCAGCAGCGAGGGAGATTTCAAGGGTCTGTTCGATGATATAGACGTGAACAGCAACAAGCTGGGCGCGACCGTAACACGACGAAATGAAAAGCTCGTCAAGCTGATGAACGGCGTCGGCGAGATGAAGCTCGGCGACTATCAGGATAATACTATCGACGCATTCGGTGATGCTTATGAATATCTTATGAGCATGTATGCTTCAAACGCAGGAAAAAGCGGAGGAGAGTTTTTTACTCCGCAGGAGGTTTCGGAGCTTCTGACGCGCATTGCAGTTCTCGGAAAAACCGAAGTCAATAAAGTGTATGATCCTGCTTGCGGTTCCGGCTCCCTCTTGCTGAAATCCGCAAAGATTCTTGGACGGGAAAACGTACGTCAAGGCTTTTTCGGTCAGGAAATCAACCTGACAACCTATAACCTTTGCAGAATCAACATGTTTCTTCATGACATCGATTTTGATAAATTTAATATTGCAAACGAGGACACGCTTATCTCGCCTCAGCATTGGGATGATGAACCGTTCGAGGTAATCGTGTCAAATCCTCCGTATTCCATTAAATGGGACGGAGATTCAAATCCGCTGCTTATAAATGATCCGCGCTTCTCTCCTGCCGGAGTGCTCGCCCCAAAGTCTAAAGCAGACCTCGCCTTTATCATGCATTCCCTTTCATGGCTTGCCACAAGCGGAACCGCCGCTATAGTCTGCTTTCCCGGAGTTATGTACCGCGGCGGAGCTGAACAGAAAATACGCAAATATCTGATTGAAAATAACTTTATTGACTGTATCATTCAACTGCCGGACAACCTCTTTTTCGGAACATCTATCGCAACCTGTATCATGGTGCTGAAAAAGTCAAAATTCGATAACAGTACGCTTTTTATTGACGCTTCAAAGGAATTTGTCAAGGTGACAAACAGCAATAAACTTATGCCGGAGAACATCGACTCGGTAATAAACGCATACGCGGAGAGAAAGGATAAAAAACACTATTGCAGTCTTGTTCCTAACAGCGAAATTGCACATCATGATTACAACCTCTCTGTTTCCACCTACGTAGAACAGGAGGACACAAGAGAAAAAATTGACATCGAAAAGCTCAACGCGGAGATTGCCGAAATCGTGGCACGGGAGCAGGTGCTGAGGGATGAGATTGATAAGATTGTGAAGGAGATTGAGGCGGAAAAATGAGTAATGAATTTCGATTTTTGCTTTACAAATCTACCAATGAAGATGTTTCGGTAAACGCCGTTATAAAGGATGAAACTATATGGCTGACACAAAAAGCGATGGCAAAATTATTCGGCGTTGACAAATCTACAATAAGCAGGCATCTGAAAAATATTTTTACAGAGGGTGAATTACTTGAAGAAGTGGTTGTTGCAAAAATTGCAACAACCACTCAGCACGGTGCAATTGAAGGAAAAACACAAACCACCGACTCACAATTCTACAATCTTGATGCGATAATTTCTGTCGGCTACCGTGTTAATTCCCACCGCGCGACACAATTCCGCATCTGGGCAACCGGAGTATTAAAGGAATATATGACAAAAGGCTTTGCTTTAGACGACGAGCGACTAAAGCAAGGCAAGACAGCATTCGGTAAAGATTATTTCCGCGAACTGCTCGAACGTGTTCGCTCTATTCGAGCAAGCGAACGACGTATCTGGCAACAAGTCACAGACATATTTGCAGAATGCAGCATTGATTACGATAAAGATTCTCACGTTACACAAGATTTTTATGCTATGGTACAAAACAAATTTCATTATGCTATAACGGGGCATACAGCGGCGGAAATCGTTTATTCTCATGCGGATAAGAATAAGGAAAATATGGGTCTTACCACATGGAAAAATGCGCCCGAAGGCCGCATATTGAAATCAGATGTATCTGTCGCAAAGAACTATCTCGATGAAAAACAGATAAGACAGCTCGAGCGAACAGTTTCCGGATATTTCGATTATATTGAGGATTTAATCGAACGCGAAAACACCTTTACCATGGAAGAATTCGCATCAAGTATCAATGCATTTCTTGCGTTTCGAAAATATGAAATTTTGCCAGATAAAGGGAAAATATCTGCAACAGAAGCCAAACAAAAAGCGGAGGCCGAATATGCGGAATTTAACAAAATCCAGAAAATTACTTCCGATTTTGACCGAGAGGTTCGCAAAATGCTGGGTTCCGAAATAGTAGAACACAAGAATGAATAAAAATTATAGAAAAATTGGAGAGGTATAACCCATGACAAAAATTGTAAAAGATAGGCCTTTGCCACGGCATACCAAACTTGATTACAATGAATGTTATGCAAAAATTGTATTAGAAAAATTTTTTCCTGACGAGTATCAAGATTTGCAAATCTCCGATTGCCCTGATTTAAGAACAAAAGATGGAAAGATTGGAATCGAAGTTACTTCTGCAATTCTACAAGGAGAACAGGAAGCGTTAGCACGTGCTTGTGAAATCCCATACATTGATAAAGAAATCCAGAAGAAAAGAATCGCCTACTTAAAGGAAAAAGGCTATGAATATACAAAATACGGAATGTGGCATCCGATAAGATCCTATGAATGGATAGGCTTAAATTATCCAGATATTGAAAAAACATTTTGCATAGATTTTTTTCAAGCAGTAGAAAAGAAAATCGAAAAGCTAAACAGCGGAAACTATGAACAGTTATCAAGGTATGACCTATTTGTACAATCTGAACTATATATTGAGGAATGGATGCCTTTAAAACTGATTAATAAATTGTGCATGATGTCTACACAGAAAAATTGTTATTCTTTTATATACCTGCTTGCCTTAAACGGATTGTTTGTGTTTGATATAGCAGCTCAAAAGTACAGCATGAAAGAAACAGGAGAAAAACTATGGGGCTTAGGATATGTAGCACGCGATATGGTAGAAAAAGGTGAAGTAGATGACTAAACTTGAGGAACTGATTCAGGAACTTTGTCCGAATGGTGTCAAGTATTTAACAATTCCAGAATTATTTATTACAAGAAATGGCTATACTCCATCAAAAGCAAATGCTGAATTTTGGGGAAACGGTACTATTCCGTGGTTTCGCATGGAGGACATTCGGGAAAACGGAAGAATCCTTACAAAATCTACCCAATATGTCTCGGAAAAAGCGATAAAGGGCAAGTTATTCCCCGAAGATTCGATTATCATTGCAACTTCGGCAACGATAGGAGAACACGCACTAATAAAGGTGCCCTCGTTAGCCAATCAGAGATTTACATATTTGGTTTTGAAAGACGAATTCAAAAGCAGTGTTGATATGATGTTCATCTTCTATTACTGCTTTAAATTGGACGAATTTTGCAAGACGCATTTGAATCAAGGTAATTTTGCCTCTGTAGATATGAAGCAATTTGCAGAATTCAAATTTCCCCTCCCACCCCTGCCGGTTCAGCGTGAAATTGTCCGGATTCTGGACAATTTCACAGAGCTTACAGCGGAGCTGCAAGAGGAGCTGCAAGCGAGAAAGAAGCAGTATGAGTATTACCATAATGCCTTGATGGATTTTTCTAACGAGAATATAGAA
>CABPZV010000045.1 GCA_902462015.1 uncultured Eubacteriales bacterium
GAGCAACGCTCCTGCGCTTGCGAACGATTGCAACCTACGCAGAGAGCGTTAGCTCCTCAGGGTTTCAGTGGGAGATTATAACTCCCACTGAAACCTTGAAGTGGAACCCGCCGCCTTATAAGGCGGGGGACATCTGCGTTAGTTTATATACGACATTTAATATATGCAGAATATTATTTTAGATGTTCTGGAGGCGGATGGACTGCTTTAATGCGCGGCGGCCGCAGTGCAGACGCAGAAAACTTTGAGTATGTACGAAAGGTATGGTCATAATAATGAATGATAAGCAGTCTGCGCTTGTAGAGCAGCTTAAAAATTTCGGGGCAGATTCGGGGAAAGCTTTAAAAATTAAATATAATTATCCGCTGTCGTGCTGTTCCACTTTTCGTATCGGCGGAAATGCCGATGCAGCGGCATTTCCGGAGAACTCCTCGGAGCTGATTGAGATATACCGCGCTGCCAGGGCTGCGGAAATTCCGGTTTTTGTTGCCGGAAATGCAAGCAATATCCTATTTGACGACAGGGGATACCGCGGTCTTGTGCTTTTTACAACCGGAATGCAGTCGATTAGTTATGACGGAGAAAAAATATATGCTGAAAGCGGCGCAATGCTGACAAGTCTTTCTGTTTTCGCGCAGAAAAATTCTGTATCAGGATTCAGTTTTTTGTATGGAATACCGGGCACTGTTGGCGGCGGCTTATATATGAACTGCGGAGCGTTCGGCGGAGAGGTTTCGGATATTCTTACCGACAGTACATATTACGATCCGTATACTGATAAAACTGTAACAATCAGTAATGCTGACCACGAATTTGATTACAGAAAAAGCTGTTACCAGAACTCGGTTAGAATAATTTTGTCGGCCTCATTTCGTGCTGAAAACGGTAACGCGGAAGAAATACGCTCTGAAATGGAGGAGCGCATGGCGTACCGCCGCGAAAAGCAGCCGCTTGATTTTCCCAGTGCTGGAAGTGTTTTTAAGCGGTATCCCGGATATTATACTTCCCGTCTTATCGAAGAGGCAGGGTTAAAGGGACGGTCTGTAGGCGGTGCCTGCGTTTCAAAGAAGCACGCCGGATTTATAGTAAATCTCGGAGGCGCAACGTCAGCTGATGTGAAAGAGCTTATAAGTCAGATAAAGTCCGAAATATACAATAAATACGGAATTCATATCGAGTGCGAAATCGTTTTTGCGCCGTACTGTTAGACCCAGCGGGGAAAAACGGTATCGCTCTAAGAACATTTATCGGCTGTAGACCGTCGGCAGAGTTTTGTGGTCTGACTGTCAGGCAAAACTAAAATTCTGCAGCAGTAGAAAGCTGAAAAAGCTTTGAATATATATGAGGGGTGTGGTCATAGCTATGGGAAGAGAATCGACATATGTGTCTGAACTCAAAGCAGAACTTGCGCAGCTTCCGACCCGTTTCTCCTGCTGCCGCCGAGCGCTGCTTGCCGGACTGTTATATAACCGTAGCCCGAAAACCGGCGGAGAAATCGGGGAGCTTACATCAAGGCTTGAAAAGGAATTTGAAAATGATTTTCAGAACTCGGAATATACAGATATTGAAGCGTTTTTTAAATGCGCCGGATGTATTCCCTCTTTTGTCAGAGGACTTTTTCTGTCCTGCGGTGTAATGTCCGACCCTGAAACAGAATACAGACTTGAATTTCCGATGTATTCGGATGACAGTGCAGAGCAGCTGAAAAATATTCTTTCAGGTATAGGAATAGAGACAAAGACTGTCCGTCGCCGCGGCAGGCCTGTAGTTTACAGTAAAGAAAGCGGTATGATTGAGGATCTGCTCGGTATTATGGGATCAAAAAAATCAGTGTTTGAGCTTATGAATATCAAGATAAAGCATGATATTCGCAACAACGCCAATCGTCGGACAAACTGCGACGCGGCAAATATAAGAAAGACGGTGACCGCCTCAGGAGAGCAGTATGAAGCAATACTGCGGCTGCGGGATTCCGGAGAGCTTGAAAAACTCCCGGATGAGCTTCGTGAGACTGCGCTTCTCAGACTTGAAAACAGCAATATTTCTCTCTCTGCGCTTGCAGCGCTTCACCGTGAGCCGATCAGCCGGTCCGGCGTCAATCATCGGCTTTCTAAGCTGATAGAACTTGCAGACGGAATAGCGGACAGGCGGAGCACAAAGTCAGATGAAGCCGGGGAGCATGAAGCCAAATAGAAAGCAAACTTCCATATGACCAGCATTATGCAGATTTTCCTGAAACAAAAGAAAAATAAAACTAAAATTTGAGTAAAAAAGGCGCGGTTGAAAAATGTCAGGATTTGTTCATTTGCATCTTCACAGCGAGTACAGTTTGCTGGACGGTGCGTGCAGAATAAAGGATATAGCGAAAGCGGCGGCCGAGGCAGGTCACGAAGCGGTTGCTCTTACCGACCACGGTGTGATGTACGGTGCAGTCGAGTTTTATCACGCGTGCAAAGAGGTCGGCGTGAAGCCGATAATCGGCTGTGAGGTCTATGTCGCGCCGCGCTCACGGTTTGACCGCGAGCATAAGCTCGATTCAAAAAGCAATCATCTTGTACTGCTCGTAAAGAATGAAGTTGGATATCGCAATCTCTGTCATATGGTTTCGCTCTCCTTTACGGAGGGATTTTATTCAAAACCGAGGGTGGATACCGAACTGCTTCGCGAGAATTCGGAGGGTTTGATTGCTCTGTCCGGATGCTTGAGCGGAAGCATACCGAGGGCTGTTTTGAATGGAGATTATGACGAAGCTGTCCGGAGGGCAGAGGAGCTGCGAGATATTTTCGGAGAAGAAGATTTTTATCTGGAGCTGCAGTATCACGGAATTCCGGAACAGCTAAAGGTAAACCGCGCGCTTTCCGAAATATCTGTCAGAACCGGAATTCCGCTTGCCGCAACTAACGATGTTCATTACATAAAGAAAGAGGACAGCCAGATTCAGCGTGTTCTTATGGCGATTGCTACGGGAACTACGCTGAGCGATGCAGAAGATGAATCTCACGGTGATCCATTGTCATATTCTATCGACGGTTCAATGGGAGCTTTTGTAAATGACTTTTCAGATGTACCGGCAAATGTAATGAGCCTGAGTGCCGATGCGCAAGCCGGTTTTACGGATAATTTAAATTCGGTATCTCCAGTAAACGGAACTGCGCCGGGAGGACTTTCCGGAGGTCAGTTTTACTATAAGTCAACTGAAGAGATGACGCAGCTATTTTCTTCCTTTGGAAAAGCTATAGAGAACACTGCGGAGATTGCCGAGCGTTGTAATTTCGATTTTGATTTTTCGGAGATAAAGCTGCCTCGTTATAAAACGGAGAGCGAAGAAACGCCTGCCGAGATGCTTCGCCGTCTTGTAACGGAGGGATTTGAAAGACGTCTTGGGCTGGGGCAGATTGTGTTCGCTCCGGGGCTTGGCGAGACGGAATACATTAAGCGTGCAGAGTCCGAGCTTGCTGTAATTCACGATATGGGCTATGACGAATATTTCCTTATCGTCTGGGATTTTGTAACGTACGCTAAGGCGCACGGAATACCTACCGGTCCCGGAAGAGGCTCCGGAGCCGGAAGCCTTGTCGCATATCTCATTGGAATCACCGATATTGATTCGCTTAAATATAACCTGATATTTGAGCGATTTCTCAATCCGGAGCGCATCTCCATGCCGGATTTTGATATTGATTTCAGCGATGAAAGACGCGAAGATGTTATAAAATATGTAACTGAAAAGTACGGGCGCGACCGCGTGTGTCAGATAATAACCTTTGGACGGCTTTCCGCGCGTGCCGCTGTTCGCGATGTCGGCCGAGTTCTCGGTCTGCCGTATAAAAAGGTAGATACCATTGCAAAGCTGATTCCGCAGAGGCCGGGAATTATGCTTTCGTCGGTTCTTCAATCAGGGGATCTCAAAGGGCTTTACGAATCTGACTTTGAGGTAAAGCGTCTAATTGATATTGCCCTCTCTGTGGAGGGAATGCCGAGGCATACCTCCACCCATGCCGCCGGAGTAGTGATTACAGACGAGTCTGCAGACAGCTATCTGCCTCTATCAGAGAGCTGTGGAACTGTTGTTACTCAGTATGACATGGATGCTGTCACAGAACTTGGATTATTGAAATTCGATTTTCTGGGGCTCAGATATCTGACAGTTATACATGCGGCGCAGCAGCAGATCAGGGAGACTGTACCTGATTTTGATATAACTGAAATTTCAGAGGCCGATTCAGCAGCCTTTGATTTAATAGGCCGCGGAGATACCGGTGGAGTATTTCAGCTTGAGTCGGCTGGAATGCGCCGTATGCTGACCTCATTCAAGCCGTGCTGCATAGAGGACATAATGGCGGCTATTGCGCTTTACCGTCCGGGACCGATGGACTCAATACCCAAGTATCTTGCAGCGCGCGACGGCGCTAAGATAGAATATAAAATACCTGTTCTTGAGTCGATTTTGGGAGAGACTTTCGGATGCATAGTATATCAGGAGCAGGTAATGCAGATCTGCCGTGAGGTGGCAGGCTATACTTTCGGACACGCCGATATTGTACGGCGCGCGATCTCTAAGAAAAAAACAGGCGTTATGGAGCGTGAGCGCAGCGAATTTGTCAAGGGAGCAGAGGCTAACGGCACTGCGAAGGAGCTTGCAGATGAGCTGTTCGACGAGCTTGCCGGTTTCGCGTCATATGCGTTCAATAAAAGCCATGCGGCTGCATACTCTGTAACTTCATACCGCACGGCGTGGCTAAAAGCGCATTACAGAAAGGAATACATGGCGGCGCTGCTCGTATCTGTTCAGGGAAACACGGACAAGCTGAGTCAGTATATGAGCGAGTGTGAAAAGGATGGAATTGCAATTCTACCTCCGGATGTTTGCGAGAGTGGAGTTGCATTCCGCGCCTGCGAAGACGGAATCCGTTTCGGTCTTGCCGCGATAAAGAGCATCGGAGAGAGCTTTGCGCTTGAAATTGTCAATGAGCGTGCCGGCGGAAGATATAAGTCGTTTTATGATTTTGCCGAGCGGCTGTCGGGAAAGCTGAATAAAAAGCAGGCTGAATCCCTGATAAAGGCAGGAGCCTTTGATTCTCTTGGAGTATTCAGGAGCAGACTTTTAGAGGCGTACGAGCGTCTTCTTGATGATATATCAAAAAAATCGCTTCGCGGCGTTAAAGGGCAAATCGGACTTTTTGATACTGTCGAGGACAGTGGCACTGAGTATTACGATGTAAAGTACAAGGAGATAGACGAACTTCCGCTGCGGGACCGTCTTATTCAGGAGAAAGACAGCACCGGTTTTTATTTCTCAGGACATCCGCTTGACGGTTTTCGCTTAGACTTGGACGGCAGCTCTGCTGAGAAGCTGTCCTCGCTCAGAATGCGTTTTCTTTCTCCGGATGGCAGGGAAGACGGAGCTGTGGATTCACCGCCGCCCGGAAAAAAGGAATTTGTAACACTCGGCGGTATTATAACCCGTATAAGTGAAAAGGATACCTCGCGCGGCGGTAAGATGGCTTTTATAACTCTTGAGGATGGAACTGCCTCGGCCGATGCGGTTGTCTTTCCTTCGCTTTACAGTGAGGCAAGAGGTCATATTTATGTAAATCTGCCTGTACTTGTACACGGAAGCGTGTCAGTTTCGGAATTTGGAGACCGTCAGGAGCTCAATATAATCGCAGATGCTCTAAGGCCGCTGAGAACGGACGAGGCGGTAAGGGAGAATCCGCAGGGCGGAAGTAATTTCGGCTTAGGCAGCGGTTACGGAAGAAGTGCAGGAGCAAAGGAGAGCGGCGAACAGCAAAAAAATCTGTATGCGGCATCAAAACGGCATTCTGGACGTCCTCCGAGACTTTATCTTCGGGTAGCTGATAAAAAATGCCGTCAGTATCTTAAAGTTATGAATCTTATTTCGATTTTTTCGGCGGACGGAATACCCACCGGAGGAGTGCCTGTATATTTGTACGATTCTTCTGACAAGAGCTATACCCGCTGTGAGGGGGCAGGCGTGCTTCTTACGCAGACAGTGTATGATGAATTTTGCAGTATACTTGACCGCGGAAGCGTTGTTTATCGGGACTGAGCGGTAACCATAAGAAAAAAGTTTTAATAAGGGGCTTGCCCCGTTAAATGGCGTGGCAAGTGTTGGCAAAGCCAACCTGCCATTCAGAAGGAGATATAATCTCCTTCTGAATGGAGAAATGTCCCCTGCCGCCATTAAGGCGATCGCCATTAGGGCTGCCTCTTGAATGGCGGGACATATGCCTAAGTTATATGTGCCGATTATTATGACAATGTTATGCTGGAATTCATAATATATTCAAAATATTGAATTATAATAAAGCGATGGAGGTGTATGCCAAGATGACTAATAATGATCCTCACGGACATGATAATATAAGACCGCAGTCTTCCGGAGGCCTTCCGGAGAGGAGCAGACGTTCTGTTCCGGCCGTAGCGAATCGTATGCGCGGCGCAGGTTCGCGGAATACAGGGAAAGCTGTAAAGAGCGGTATGCGGCGCAGCGGCGGCGGTAGAAGCTCTCCGGGCGGAAAACGTCCCGGAACCGACTGGAAGCAGGAGCTGCGCGGCTCGCTTAAAATTGTCGGACGGGTCAGCCTTAAGGTGCTTACATATGTCGTAAACGTCTTTCTAACTCTTTTGCTTATCGGCATTATCGCAGGAACAATTATGGGATGCGCGTTTCTTTATTATATAAACAACTATGTTGACGGAAGCGTAGACGATTTTGACATGTATATGAGCGATCAGGACGCAAGTACTTCGATTTATACGATGGACTGGTCTGACAGGCAGAGCGGAAGAGGAACTGAGGTTGAGGTTGAAGACCAGCGTCTCTATGCAAAGGAAAACCGTCTGCTTGTTTCTTACGATAAGGTTCCGAAATATCTTATTGATGCGTATGTTGCGACTGAGGATCACCGCTTCTGGAATCATCCGGGAGTAGATTGGATTCGTACTATACGGGCTGCGCTTAATTATTTTCTCGGCAATTCATTCGGAGGGGCTTCGACAATAACACAGCAGGTTGTCAAGAATATCACGCAGGATGACGATGTCACCATACAGCGAAAGGTGCAGGAGATTTTGCGTGCGCTGAACCTTGAGAAAGCGAAGGACAAGACGGAAATCATGGAGCTGTATCTGAATCTTGTCTACTGCTCGCGCGGATGCTACGGGGTTCAGTCGGCTGCATATGTGTATTTCGGGAAGGACGTGAGCGAGCTTACTCTGCTTGAATCGGTGGCAATTGCGGGGATTACCCAGGCTCCTTCAAAATATGATCCTGTATCCAATCCTGAAAACAATAAAATAAAGCGTCAGGCAATGCTCAAAAATATGTATGAATACGGCTATATTACTGAGGAAGAGCTTGACGAAAATTACGATGCGGATCTTGTTCTGAATTACGATAAGGGAGGGGCAAGCACGTCGAACGGCTCTACAGTATTTACATGGTATACAGAGGCTGTATTTGACGAGGCTGTCGAGCTTCTTATGGAAGCTAAGGGGCTGAATTATGCGGCTGCGCAGACGTACCTTTATACCGGCGGACTGGATATAGTTACGGCGCAGGACCCCGAAATCCAGAAGATTTTAGAGAATTACTATGAAAACGACAGTTCATTTCCGCGTGTGAACAATTCAGGGGTACAGCCTGAATCGTCTATGGTTATAATTGATCCGTATACCGGAGATGTTGTTGCGCTTGTCGGAGGACGCGGGCTTAAAACGCAGAATCTTATACAGAACTGCGCGACGCAGACTACGCGCTCTCCAGGTTCTTCAATCAAACCGCTGGCTGTCTATGCTCCTGCTCTTGAATATGGCGTTATTAATTATGGAAGTGTTGTGGATGATAGTCCTGCGACATTCGGAGAAGTTAAATATGACAGCAACGGAAACAAGACTTATACCAGACCGGACGGTTATCCTCAGAACTATAGTAATAAATTCCGTGGACTTACAACGATAGAATATGCGGTTACACATTCGCTCAATACCGTTGCTTATAAGGTTCTTGATATGCTGACGCTCGACAGGTCTTTTGACTTTGTCAAAAATAAGCTTCATATGGACAGCTTTCTTGACAATTATGAGACAACAAGCGGAGCAATTCTTTCTGACAAGGACTATTCCGCGCTTGCTCTCGGAGGTATGAACTACGGTGTTACTTTGCTTGAGATTACTGCGGCATATCAGATTTTCCCGAATTCCGGAGTGTATAATACTCCGCACACTATACTTCAGATAAGGGATAAACAGGGAAATGTAATTGTTAATAATGACATTGAAAGCGAGGTTGTAATTAGCGACCAGACAGCGACGATTATGACAAAGCTGCTTCAGAATGTTGTTACCAGCGGTACGGCAAGTTCGATAACGCTGAAAAACAGAGTGAACGTTGCGGGTAAAACCGGTACGACCACGGACGACCGTGACCGTTGGTTTATTGGATATACCCCATATTATGTTGCAGGCGTATGGTTTGGCTATTCAATGCCGCAGAGTCTCAGCGCATTCTCTGCATCTAAGGCGCCTTCCGTAGTGATATGGGACGAGGTCATGAACCAGGTGCAGGATTTGGTAGAACAGAGGAATCAGGAGCGTGGAGAAGCCTTGAAATCCTTTGTAGATGCTCCAGGCGTAATTTCATGCACCTATTGCATTGACTCAGGCAAGGTGTACGGAGAGGCCTGCAAGGCCGATCCGCGCGGACATAGAGTTGCAACAGGTTATTTCACTCTTGCAACAATGCCTACCGAAGCTTGTGACGTGCATGTTATGGTCGACTACGATCCAGGAAACGGCGTGGCAAATTCCGGCTGTCCCGGTACGGTCAAGTATTCTCTTCTGAACATTAAGGGCAGAAATTTCCCTGTTCAGGTGTATATAGCAGATGCCCAGTATGCATGGCGGCAGTTGCCGGAGGGCGCTTCTATGAATACCGACCCAGGAAATTCGTTCTTTGCAAATTCTCTGGAACCTGGAGTATTTTCTGGAATCAGCGGAGGAACTCACTTTAACCGTGGATGTTCTTCTCACAGCCCGTCTTCCGGAACAGACGACGAGGGAGATGATGGCGGCAGCGAGGAAACTGAGGCAGATGAATAATCCCGATTAATAACCTAACGCAGATGTCCCCCGCCTTCTAAGGCGGTCGCCTCCTAAGGCGGCGGGTTCCACTTCAAGGTTTCAGTGGGAGTTATAATCTCCCACTGAAACCTTGATGAGCTAACGCTCTCTGCGTAGGCTGCAATCGTTCGCAAGCGCAGGAGCGTTGCTCCGATTTAAATTTCATTCAACATAAAAAGCGAACCTTTCTCATATATTATGAGAGATGGTTCGCTTTTTGCATAACTTTAAGAGGTATGAGTTTAGTAAATAAATTTTTCAGACAATGTCGGAAAGGAATGGTCATAGTTATGAGAATTAAAAACATATGGCAGAGGATATGCGCTGATCTGCGAAGAATAAATATTCGTACTACCTTGATATTTGCCATCGCGGTTCTTGTGGGCGGAATCCTTGTCTCCATTTTTGGCGGAAACCGCGGTCTTTATTCTGTGATAATACGTCCTGCATTTGCACCGCCCGCTTTTGTTTTTGCAATCGTCTGGACAATACTGTATTTTCTTATCGGCGCTGCGGCAGGAGCGGTTTTTGGATTTGAGGACAAATGTCTTGAGGCCGTCAAGTATAAGGGACTTTTCCTTTTTGTTCTGATGCTGTTTTTTAATTATATCTGGTATCCGCTCTTTTTTGGCGGAGGAATGTTTTTTATCGCGCTTCTTGATATTCTTGTTATGATAATACTGTCGCTTGCAATAAGAAAATTGTTTGGAAAGATTTATTTCACAGCAAAACTCATTATGACGGTTTATATTATCTGGTTGGTATATGCCGCACTTTTGAACTTTTCGGTTGTTTTGCTGAACTGACAGCAGACGATTCGATATACAGGCAAAAATTTCATTATGCTATTGAACTTTGTAAAAATATCTGGTATTATATATTACACGGAAGATTTTTTCGGCTGCCGGAATTTTACAGAGATTGCATGACATAGATAAATAGTTTTAAGAAACGGTGAAAATGTTTATGTGGTCAAATGAAGAGGATAATATCACTGTGATTTGTCTGTTATGACTGCATGTGTTATTGAAGTGAAAGGCATATTAAAAATGAATGCAAAGCGGAAAGCTGTATATGTCGCGCTGTTTGTATGCGCCGCAATGCTTATTGTTTTTTTAAAATCGGTACTTCAAGGCGGCGGAGAAGCTGCTGCACGATCGGATGAACAGGATTCTCCGGGAGATGTTTCAATGTCGATAACAAATCCCAACCGTGAAATTCGGGGCGTATGGATAGCGTCTGTCTATAATATCAATTTTCCGTCCGCAAAAAATCTGGGGTCTGACGTTTTAATGAGAGAGCTGGACGACATTGTCAGAACTGCTTCATTAAACGGACTGAATACAATTTTATTTCAGGTACGTCCCATGTGCGACGCGCTTTACAAATCATCTCTTTTTCCGGTGTCTGCCGTTGTTTCGGACGACCGTACTTTGCCTGACGGGTTCGATCCGCTTGCGTATATAATTGAAGCGGCTCACGCTGAGGATATTGCAGTATATGCATGGATCAACCCGTTCCGCGTTACGACCGGTGGTGCAGATAGCATAGAGGCGGCGCTCGATTCGCTTCCGGATACAAGTCCGGCGAAGCAAAATCCGGAATGGTGTGTGTTTTATAACAAACAGCTTTTATTGAATCCTGGGCTGCCTGAGGTTCGGAAGCTTGTTGCGGACGGTGTATCGGAGATTGCGGAGGGATATGCAGTGGACGGGATTATTTTTGACGATTATTTTTATCCTTATCCTGCCGAAGGTGAAATCTTTGATGATTCCGACGCGTACGCGTTATACGGAGGAGGACTGGAAATCGGGGATTTCCGAAGAGAATCTGTAAATGCGCTTGTAAAGGAATGCTATGAGGCTGTGAAGGCTTATGGTACTCTCTGCAATTTCGGCGTTTCGCCGTTCGGAATCTGGCGCAATGCCTCGTCTGACGGGAACGGGAGCGAAACCTCAGGACTTCAGGCATATGACAGCCTGTACTGCGATGCGCTGGCATGGGCAGCGGGCGGATACGTCGATTTTCTTGCTCCTCAGATTTATTGGCAGTTTACAAACGAGAGGGCGCCGTACGAGACCTTGCTCAATTGGTGGAACTCGTCGCTGGACGGGACAAGTGTAAAGCTTCTTATCTCTCACGGTACGTACAATTCAGCCGAGTGGGGAACCGAGGGCGAAATTGAGCGGCAGATAACTGCCGCAAGACAAAAGCTTTGTTATTACGGAAGCCTGCAATACGGCTATGCGTCTATAAAGGCGAATGATATGAATCTCGAAAGCCAGCTTTCAGCTGTGTACTGCGACGAAATAATATATTCCGATCCAGTTTCGAACGGAAGAGAATTTAAGGTATATACTCCGGAGTATGGTTCTTCCGTGAATGACGGTGAGGTTCTGATATCCGGTATTTCCGATCCCGGCGCTGCGCTTTCGGTTGACGGAAAGGCCGTCGGAAGAAATAAGGACGGAAGTTTTGAATTCATCATTCCGCTATCTCCGGGAAAAAATACTTTTGAATTTACCCAAGGGGAAAAAACGTACGAATACATATTGTACAGAAATTGAATTACCATATTTTTAGGGGTACCATTTTCTCTGTCGCTCGCTTATAATGTAAGTGATGACTATCTGTATGCCGGCAATTTTCCGGCTTTCAGTAAAAATATTACGGAGTGATAGAGATGGAATTAATAAAAATCAGCGACAGCAAGCTGAAAATTGCACTGACGCCGACGGATATGGAGAAATATTCGCTCGATATTCAGACAATGGATTATGATAAAACCGAGACAAGATCGGCATTCTGGCAGCTTTTGGATGAGGCAAAGCATAAGACAGGCTTTGACGCGGCTTCGGAAAAGATATTTGTGCAGATTTATTCATCGATCGGCGGCGGATGTGAAATGTATGTAACAAAGCTGAAAAAAACTGCACCGTACGGAAGCAGCGGTACGGATGAACGAAACGGGCAGGATATGCAGGACAGATGCGGCACAGAGGACGAACAGAACGGGACGAGCGGACAAAATCTGCAGGATAAACAAGACAGCCAGTGTAATGAGAACGGATTACCTGAACAGGGCAGTGACAATAAACAGAAAGCGTCAAATGCCGTATTGCCGGAATATGTAAAATCTGCGGTGACAGAAGCTATACCAGCGGTAAAATGTATTTGCCGAGTCTCGGCACTTGATGAGCTCTTGCAGCTTTGTCTCTATGTAGAAAATCATCTCGATGTTTCTCAAAGCTCTGCTTATCTCGAGAAAACTTCGGACGGAAAGTGTTATTATCTTGTCTTTTCATATCGCCCCGCAGACGGATGCAAAGAAAGTGAAATTCCGGAAAATCTTTATCTTTCAGAGTTTGGCAGTCTTATGAAAGAAAAGACCGGTGTTTACATATCAGAGCATTGTCAGTGCATTTGCGAAAGGGATGCCGTAAAAATCTTGTCAGCTCTTTTGTGAGCAGGAATTTATGACAGAGGATTAATAAAATAATAACTTAGGCAAGATGTTCCGCCATTAAGGCGACAGCCTTAATGATAGTCACCTCTTAAGGCATTCGCCATTAAAGCTGCCGCCCTAATGGCGATCGCCTTTCAGGCGGCGGGTTACATTTTGCCATTCAGTGGGAGATATAACCTAACGCAGA
>CABPZV010000046.1 GCA_902462015.1 uncultured Eubacteriales bacterium
AAGTATCTGCTCCGCCGGCAATTGTACCGGAAAGACGGTGAGATTTACCTGACTGCATAAGAACTGCCACGATAAGAAATACGGCAGCAACTAAAAGTATAATGCCGAGAACAACGTCAACTGTATCCATTTAAAAATCCCCCTGAAAAACGATATATATTGTGTAAATTATTTTAAATATATCAAAAATAAAAAATTGTCGTAATTATGTCTGATGATCTTCCTACGACAATTAAGAAATATTGATTTTGTCGCAGATCAAAAGACACACAGTATCACTATAATACCATAAAAATACGGTGATTGCAATAGCAATTTAAAAAAATTCAAGTTTTTTTGTATTCATACTTGACATTTATAATTGGATATGTTATTATATTTAGCAGATTTTAAGTGTCGTTGATTAACTTCATTAAGAGTATAAAAATGCTCCATTAATATGGAGGGGTATCGAAGTGGTCATAACGAGGCGGTCTTGAAAACCGTTTGGGGGAAACCCCACATGGGTTCGAATCCCATCCCCTCCGCCATGAAAAAGCACTTGCGATAGCGGGTGCTTTTTCTTTTCGACAATGTTAATATAAATCGTTAAATATTGCAAATTGCAGTATGAAAGATTTGAAAATAATTTAGAAAAAGGGCAGAAGACAAATGGGTAACAGATTCTATGATATCGCTGTAATCGGGGCGGGACCGGCAGGTCTTACGTCGGCGCTTTATTGCCGCCGTGCTGAAAAGGCGGTTGTAGTATTTGAAAAGGATGTTGTAGGAGGACAGGTAACACATTCTCCGAAAATAGAAAATTATCCGGGAACGTCGCAGATGAGCGGACTTGATTTTGCTGAACGCCTATCGGAACAGGTTAAATCACAGGGTGCGGAAATTATTGAAGCTGAAGTCACAGGTCTTTCGCGTGAATCTGACGGAAGCTGGAGAATTATGCTTTTGGGGGGAGATATCTATCGCTCAGGCGCCGTTATCATAGCTGCCGGGGTTCATCACCGGACGCTCGGACTTGAACATGAGGAAGAACTTGAAGGTGCCGGAGTATCGTACTGCGCCGTATGCGACGGAGCTTTCTACCGCGGACTTACCGTAGCTGTAATCGGAGGTGGAAATTCTGCTCTTCAGGAAGCAGTTATGCTATCTGAGCTGTGCAAACATGTTTACGTTATTCAGAACCTTGATTACTTTACAGGAGAGCAAAGTCTTGTAAGTATATTGAGAAATGCCCCGAATGTTGAGCTTGTTACCGGAGCGATTGCGGACAAACTGATAGAGGAAAACGGAGAGCTGCGAGCCGTTCATCTTGCGGCCAGCGGAGAAAAAAATGTGCTTGAAAATGTTTTGGGAATTGATATCAATACGCATAATCTGCCCCTTGACGGAATTTTTGTTGCAATCGGACTGAAACCGGAAAACGAAGCATTTTCAGAAGTTGCTCCGCTTGATAAAGACGGATATATAAAAGCCGATGAAAATTGTACTTTGGGAAAGGGATTATTTGTTGCCGGCGATTGCCGTACCAAAAATGTAAGACAGATCGCGACCGCTATTTCCGACGGCGCAGCAGCAGCTGTTTCCGCTTGCCGTTATGTTATGACCGCAGCTGAAAATGCGGCGCTTTCGCAAGTTAATTAAGGACTATAAAATCGTCATGGGCGATTTACTTCCGACAAAAAAGCAGGCGGAACGACCGCTATAGAGTACGCTTGACAGTTTCTGTCTTAGCTGACGCTGCTTGTTGGCCAACGCCATAACGGCTGCCGCTTTATCAAACGCGGAACTCTCACTTTTTAAGGAGAGATTTTTGAGATAGTCGAGCAATATATTAGATAAAGAGTCAGTCTCATATACATAGAATGAGACTGACTTTTTAATTGTATAGCGGAAACTGCCGCATAGCTTTGTTAAATCTGCGTGGCAACTATTTTTTCCACTATTATGTGTGAGCTTAATTTTGTGAATACTGGATTTCGGCTAAAATTTAATGGTTATTAATTTCAGATATTTCAGCCTGCGCATATCGTGACGAGCACATGGGCATACCGTCTGAAAAATAACTATTGGATTGTAATCCGGTGTTTTGATCAGATTTGCCATACTGCGAAGAGAAATCAAAAACTGCCTTTCCGTTGTCGAGCTTAAGTGAGGCGTCAAAACTTTTACCATTCTTTTTGGATATAAAGCCCTGGATTTTTGCAGTGTGCCCTGTTTCGAGCAGCAGTTTTATATTTGAAACTGAGATTACCCTTCCGCAAATATTTATACCTACTTTAAAGCCGCAGCCGTCTTTGTAGCCCTTACAGCCATAGCTGTATTTTCCTCTTACAACATCGCATCCGCAAAGAGGACATTTTCCAACTATGTCTCCATAAAATCCGCTGTTGCAGTCAAGCTCCGGAGGTAGATCTGCCGGGCGTGTAAATATTTCTGATATTTCTTTTTCTGCGAGTATTACGCATTCGTCTACTGATATTTCACCTCTATATACTTTTTTCAAAGCCTGTCCGAGAGTGCTCGTTTTGTATTTATCCATTGAGATTTGCATACTTTTTAGTGATTCTATCAAAAATTCGCCGTCGGGAAGAATTGTATAGACGTCTTTTTTCAATTGTATGTATTTTGATTTACGTGCATTATTGATAATTCCTGTTCGCGTGGCTTCAGTTCCAAGCTCAAGCCCCTCGAAAATTGCGCGGTAATCTTCCGTGTCGTCTTCCGCTGTGCTGTCTGTTCCGGTATCATCGTTCGGCTGAACTGTGTTTTTAGCTGCGGCTTTATCTTCTCGGAACGGATTTTTCAGATAATTGTTCAGGGTTTCTATAGTGTAGTGTTTGGGAGGACTTGTCTCTTTCTCCCGCGGTTCAAATTTTATGTTTACACGGTCTCCTTTCTTGAGAGGAGGGAGAAGCTTGTCTTTCAAGGAGTAATCATCGTATTTTGTCCAGCCGGGCTCAATAATTACTGTTCCTTTAAGCGTGAAAACCTCATATCCGCCGACATCAATTTTGATTTCTGTTCTTTGTACAATACAAGGTTTGGAACAGAATACCGCCGCAAAACGGCGGAAAACCGTTTGATATACTTTTAGCTCGTCGGGAGAAAGAAACGATGCTTTCGGAATTTTGGCAGTAGGCGTTAATGCTGAATGAGATTCGATTTTTGAGTCGTCGAATATAGTCTTTTTATCCTTAAATTCAACCGGATAGCCAAGTTTTTCTACCCCGGTGAGAATTTGTTGAATCCTGTCTTTTTCGGCTTCTGCAAGGTATTCCGAGTTTGTTCTCGGATATGTCACATATCCCTCTTCATAAAGCTTCTGTATAATTTTTAAGCTTTGCTCCATTGACATTTTATATCTTTTACCGAGAATATTCTGGAGCTTTGAAAGGGAATATAGCTTGCCGGGTGCGACAGTATCTTTTTTTGTTTTGCAGGAAGTAACTATAGCTTCTGCAGCGTTGTATTTATCACATAACGCTTTAACTTTATCTAACTGGTTTTTGTCAAATTTTATTTTGCTGATAAGCTCAACTAATTCTCCGTTAGTTTCTTCCTTGCTTGCAGCCACGTAATATTTATCCGGAACAAAATTACGTATTTCCATGTCACGGTCATATATCGCTTTTACAATCGGTACAATTACCCTTCCGACTCGAAGAAGCGTACCTGTTTTAAGCGTTGCAAATCTGGTTAGATTAACGCCGTACAGCCAGTCTATATATGTTCTTGCAAAGCCTTCGTCGGCGAGCGATTTATATTCGCTCTCGTCTTTCATCTCGCGGAGCGCTGTTTTTATAGTATCTTCAGTCTGATCGGGAAGCCAAAGACGCACTAATTTTTTGTTTTCATATTCATTTTCCAATGCATGACTTACGCAGAGCCGTACAATAATTTCACCTTCTCTGTCTGAATCTCCTGCATTTACAATACAGTCTACGTCATTGCGTCTGCACAGAGTTTTAATTATTTCAAACTGTTTTTTTACCCCCTCATCAGGTTTTCCGTTTTCACCGCACTTGAGCTTGAAACAAAATTCTTTCGGAAAACATGGAAGATTGTCAAGTGTCCAGCGTATTTTAGAATTTTTTTCTTTATCTGATTCATTCGGAGCGTAATCTTCAATATCGTAAAGAGAAAAAAGATGACCAAATGCCCACGTAATAATATATCCGCAGCCTTCGAAATATCCGCTGTGTTTATTCATTTTTCCTATCCCGGCAACGATGTTGCGTGCGAGACTTGGTTTTTCAGCGATAATTAGTGTCATTACTATGAACATCCTTTTTTATAACTTGATGATTTTGTATTAGCAGGCTTATTATGCCATGAAGCAAAAATGCTTGCTTGCAAGGTCATTTTTGCGAGACCGTCAAATTCGCAGCCGTGAGAGTCACGGAGCGGCGAAACCGCAAAGGCTTACAAAGTAAAATTTTCTGCGATTATTATATCATTAGTACTGAGTAAACCGCAATGTTTTGAGATTTTGATTTGCAGAATCGCCGGCTTTGTCAGCGAAACTTGCTGTAAAGCTTTAGATTTATGGTATTATACCATAAGTTACCGTCGAAGCGCAATGCTTCGTAGATTTGCTTTGCAAAATCGCTGCTGCCGGCAGTGAAGCGAAAATTCCACCTTAAAGATTCATTTTAAGGTTATTATACCATAAGTCACCTGCCGAACCGCAATGTTTCGGGGTTTTGCTTGCAAAATCGCCGGCCTTGCCGGCGAAACGAAACTTGCACCTTAAAGCTTCAGCTTTAAGGTTATTATACCATACTTTGGGTGATATTTCTATATAATATATAAGAAAATTTGGCTTGAGTATCACTAAAAAATACTCTGTTACAAAGTTTTATTTATTTATAAAAAAACAATTGACAAACCCGGAAAGCAGCGTTATAATAAAAGGAAAGCGGAGGATTCGTGTGCCTGCTGCTTTTTTGGTTAAATTTTTAAATCGGTACACTCTTTGTCCCCGTGAAAGGAAAAACCCTTATGAAAAGTATACCGGAAACCTTTGGTTCTCTTGTATTCAACACAATAACTATGAAATCGCGTCTTCCAAAAGAGACGTATGCTTCTTTGAAAAGAACAATGGATGAGGGGAAGCATCTTGACATTAATTTAGCTCATGTTGTTGCTAACGCCATGAAGGACTGGGCAGTTGAACATGGTGCCACTCACTATACTCACTGGTTTCAGCCGATGACGGGAATAACTGCCGAAAAGCATGATAGCTTTATTTCTCCGACCGATGACGGTAAAGTTATTATGGAATTTTCGGGAAAAGAACTTGTAAAGGGAGAGCCTGATGCGTCGAGCTTTCCGTCGGGAGGTCTGAGGGCTACATTTGAAGCACGGGGTTATACCGCATGGGATCCTACCGCGTTTGCTTTTATTAAGGGAAAGACACTGTATATACCTACTGCTTTTTGTTCGTACGGAGGAGAAGCACTTGATCAGAAAACGCCCCTTTTGCGTTCAATGGAGGCTATAAACCGTCAGGCGCTGAGAGTGATCCGCCTTTTTGGTACAACAGACGTAACTCATATAAATACATCGGTAGGTCCGGAACAGGAATATTTTCTTGTTGACAGAGAGCTTTATAATAAGCGCAAGGATTTAATTTACACAGGGCGCACTCTTTTTGGAGCAAAGCCTCCAAAGGGACAGGAGCTTGACGATCACTATTTCGGAGCCATAAAGCCGCGTGTTGCCGCTTTTATGGAGGAGCTGGATGAGGAGCTGTGGAAGCTTGGCATTCTTTCGAAAACTGAGCATAATGAAGTTGCGCCGGCGCAGCATGAGCTTGCACCGATTTTCTGTTCGACTAATATCGCGACTGATCATAATCAGCTGACGATGGAAATGATGAAGCAGATTGCAAAAAAGCACGGTCTTGTCTGTCTTTTGCATGAAAAGCCGTTTGAAGGTGTCAACGGTTCCGGTAAACACAATAACTGGTCTATTTCTACAAATACGGGAGTAAATCTTCTTTCGCCCGGGGAAACTCCGTATGAAAACGCACAGTTTCTGCTCTTTTTGTGTGCGGTGATTAAGGCTGTCGACGATTATCAGGATTTGCTTAGAATTTCTGTAGCGAGCGCAGGCAACGATCACCGGCTTGGTGCAAACGAAGCTCCCCCGGCCGTTGTATCCATATTTTTAGGAGATGAGCTGACGGCAATTCTTGAATCAATTGCGTCTGATGTTCCGTATCTTGCGGCTGAAAAAACGCAGATGCGGCTCGGGGTTCATATTCTTCCCAAGTTTCCCAAAGATGCTACAGATCGTAACCGTACATCTCCGTTTGCCTTTACCGGTAACAAATTTGAATTCAGAATGCTCGGCTCTGCAAGTTCAATATCCATGACGAATGTCGTAATAAATACAGCCGTTGCAGAATCGCTGTGTCATTATGCCGATGAGCTTGAAAATGCGGAAAATCTGAATGAGGCTATACACAAGCTGATAAAGAGAACGTTTAACGATCATAAACGTATTATATTCAACGGAAACGGCTACGACAACTTGTGGCTTGATGAAGCAAAAAGAAGAGGTATTCTCAATCTTCCTTCGACACCTGACTGTATTCCGCATCTTCTTGATAAAAAGAATATAGCGCTTTTTGAAAAACATAAGGTGCTGACAGAAACTGAGCTCAGATCCAGATATGATATTATGCTTGAGAGTTATTGTAAAATTCTCAACATTGAAGGAAGAACTATGATTGATATGGCAAGAAAAGAAATTCTTCCGTCCGTAAGTGCTTTTACAAAAGATCTATCGGATACTGTAATTGCGAAACAGACGGTCTCTAAGGAGGCGGACTGCACTTATGAGTTAGAAACGGTGAATAAACTTGCAAAGCTGTCGTCAGAGCTGAACAGAAGTATCGGTATCCTTGAAAAAGAGCTGGATAAGGCTGTAAATATTGAGGACAATCTTGAAGAGTCAAAATATTATAAAAATGAAATTCTTAGAGAGATGGAAAAGCTTCGTTCTGTTGCGGATGATTGTGAAAGGTATACTGCTGAGCAGTATTGGCCATTTCCGACGTATGGTGATTTGCTTTATGGAGTGAGATAAAACTTTGATATAGCCGCGGCTTTTGTCAGGCGCGGCAGTGTGCGGATATAGTTTAGTGGTAAAACTTCAGCTTCCCAAGCTGATAAGGCGGGTTCGATTCCCGTTATCCGCTCCATTTTGACTGTTCGATATAACTAATGAAGATGTCCTGTTTGCCAAGGCGTCAACCGGAAAGCTGCTGCTAAGACGTTTGACTCTATAGGCAGCGGGGCATTTTTCAGTGGGAAGTTTAATTCACCACCAAATCGATTTGTGATGGCTCAGTGCCTTGATGAGTATTAAAATCTTTTTGAATAAAAATTTCAAAAAACTATTGACAAAACATTTATGGGGTAGTAAAATAAAAACTACATAATTAAAACCGTTGAAGCGGAGATAACGATGATTATGCTTCTACAGAGAGCCTGCGCTGCTGAGAGTCGGGTGAAAAACAAGTCATCAAATGGACCGCTGAGGGTGCAGTCAAAGGAGCTTTTGTTCTGAGTATTCTGCAACGTATGGCACACGTTAGCTGCCGGGGATATTTATTTTGTTTGTATATGTATCCTGCTGAGCGTATGGCTTTTGCCATAAAATCAAGGTGGTACCGCGGATAAGATTTATTCGTCCTTGACAGATTTTAAAATTCTGTCAGGGACTTTTTGTTTTCTGACGGAAAGAGAGGAAAACAAATGATAACACCGGATTTGAACCAAATAAAAGAATATGCCCTTAGCGGAGAGTATAAAACGGTGCCTGTCAGTATGGAGATTCTGTCTGATATTAAGACTCCTATTGAGGTATTACGGATTTTACAGAATGTTTCGGGGCATTGTTATATGCTTGAATCTGTTGCAGGTAATGAACAGTGGGGCAGATATACTTTTTTAGGATACGATCCTAAGCTTGAGATTACCTGCGCAAACGGACACATGAAAATCGGATCGCTTAGCTTTGACACGGATAGTCCCGGTAAATATATAATGCAGGTTCTTAATGAGCATAAAAGTCCGAAAATCGAAGGCCTTCCTTCTTTTACCGGCGGACTTGTCGGATATTTTTCTTACGATTATCTGAAATATTCCGAGCCGTCGCTTAAGCTGGACGCTGAGGACACAGAAGGTTTTAACGATGCCGATTTAATGCTTTTTGACAAAGTAATTGCTTTTGATAATTTTAGACAGAAAATAATTCTTATTGTAAATATATCGCTCGATAACTACCCGGCTGAATATAACCGTGCACAGATGGAGCTTGAGAATATGGCGTCTCTTATAATGCACGGAACGCCAAAAGAATATATTCGGGGAATAATGAAATCTGATTTTACACCTCTTTTTACTCGTGAAGAATATTGCGAAATGGTAAATAAGGCAAAGCGCCATATTAAAGAGGGAGATATTTTTCAGATTGTTTTATCCAACAGGTTGGAGGCGGACTTTGAGGGTTCTTTGCTCGGCGCTTACCGTATATTGCGTACGTTGAATCCATCTCCGTATATGTTTTACTTTTCCAGCTCTGATATGGAGGTTGCCGGAGCATCTCCGGAAACGCTTGTCAAGCTTGAGGACGGGATTCTTCATACCTTTCCTCTTGCGGGAACGAGACCAAGAGGAAAAACACCTGAGGAGGATGCAGAGCTTGAAAAAGAATTGCTTTCTGATGAAAAAGAGCTTGCAGAGCATAACATGCTTGTTGATCTCGGAAGAAATGACCTCGGTAAAATCAGCCGATTTGGAAGTGTAAGCGTTGAAAAATATCACTGTATAGAACGCTTTTCACATGTAATGCATATCGGTTCTACTGTAAGGGGAGAGATTGCGGATAAAAGAACGGCAATTGACGCAGTTGACGCGGTACTTCCTGCCGGAACACTTTCAGGAGCTCCCAAAATAAAAGCGTGCCAGCTTATAAATGATCTGGAAAACAATAAACGCGGAATATATGGAGGAGCTATCGGTTATCTTGATTTTACCGGAAATTTGGATACATGCATTGCAATTCGAATTATATATAAGAAAAACGGAAAGGTTTTCGTGAGGAGCGGAGCCGGAATCGTTTACGATTCCGTACCGGAAAACGAATATACTGAGTGTATTAACAAAGCGGCGGCCGTTGTCAAAGCGATTAAAACTGCACAGGAAAGAAACATCTGAAGGAAAACGGAAATTTTTCAGATTAATGTTTTGCGTTTTAATGAATGAAGGTCATTGGAGGCTGCAATTTCAAGGCGGCGAAAACGAACACTAAATTTTATATCTGTGAAAGGTATTGTTACGACAATGATTATATTAATAGATAATTACGATAGTTTTTCATACAATTTATATCAGCTTATCGGATCGATTGAGCCTGAGATAAAGGTTGTACGAAATGATGAATTTACACCTGAACAGCTTGAAGCTATGTCGCCGGAGTCAATTGTGCTTTCACCGGGACCTGGTCGGCCGGAGGATGCCGGAATTTGTATTGATACCGTCGAAAAGCTTGGAAGCAGGATTCCAATTCTCGGAGTTTGTCTCGGACATCAAGCAATTTGCGCCGCTTTTGGTGCGACTGTGTCGTATGCTAAAAAACTTATGCACGGCAAGTCATCTGTAGCTATTCTCGATACTACCTGCCCGATTTTTTCGGGTTGTTCGCATGAGATTTCTGTTGCAAGGTACCATTCTCTTGCTGTAGTTAAAGAATCTCTTCCGGCTTGTCTTAAACCGGTTGCAGAGACAGAGGACGGAGAAGTGATGGCAGTGCGGCATATTAAATATGATATTTATGGATTGCAGTTTCATCCGGAATCCATTTTGACATCCGAGGGTACAAAAATTCTGAGTAATTTTGTAAGAATTTCAAAGAAGAGATAGACCTAAATAGTCAGACTGGTATTTCAGCATATCTGAAACCTGTTATTGCTTTGAATGTATAGAAAGGGCATGGTGATAAAAAATGATTCAAACAGCTATTAAAAAAATTGTTGATAAACAGGATCTTACTTATGAGGAAGCATATTCAGTAATGAACGAAATAATGGACGGCGAGACATCAGCAGTTCAGAATGCGGCGTTTCTTGCAGCTTTGTCAACGAAAAGTACAAAGGCGGAGACAATAGACGAAATTTCCGGATGTGCCGCGGCAATGAGAGAGCACGCAGAAAAGGTAGAGCATAATTTTTCTGTACTCGAAATTGTGGGTACCGGAGGAGACGGGGCACAAAGCTTCAATATATCGACAACGGCAGCTTTAGTAACAGCTTCCGCAGGAGTCAAGGTAGCAAAGCACGGAAACAGAGCGGCTTCTTCCAAATGCGGTACCGCGGATTGCCTTGAGGCTTTGGGTGTAAATATAAACCAGGAGCCAAAGACTTGTGTTTCTCTGCTTGATGAAGTGGGTATATGTTTCTTTTTTGCACAAAAATATCACACGTCGATGAAATATGTCGGAGCTATCCGCAAAGAACTTGGAATCCGGACAGTATTCAATATTCTTGGTCCGCTGACAAATCCTGCTTCTCCGGAAATGCAGCTTCTTGGAGTGTATGACGAATCGCTTGTCGAACCGCTGGCAAGAGTGCTTAACAGTCTGGGGGTAAAACGCGGAATGGTTGTTTACGGTCAGGATAAGCTTGATGAAATTTCGATGAGTGCGCCAACGGCTGTATGTGAGCTTAACAACGGCAATTATTACAGCTATGTTATTTCTCCTGAAGATTTTGGACTTGAAAGATGTAAGAAATCAGAATTGACCGGCGGTACTCCTCAGGAAAATGCTGTTATTACAAGAAGTATTCTCTGCGGAGCAAAGGGTGCAAAAAGAAACGCTGTGCTTATGAATTCGGGTGCTGCACTTTACATCTCCGGTAAAGCGAAGTCTATCAAAGATGGAATAGAGCTTGCCGCTTATCAGATTGATTCCGGTGCTGCTCTTAAAACACTTGAACGATTTATCGAGTTATCAAATTGAGACGATAATTCTGATGAAGATTTGAGGCTTTGACTCGTGACATAAAGCATTTACAGATCTATATTATAACTACAGAAAAATTTTGGAAGGAAGTCAGACTATTAAAAAATATGAGTACAATTCTTGATAAGATTGCAGCATATACCGCGAAGAGAATTGCCCTTGAAAAAAAAGCGCTGTCACTTTCGGAGATTAAGCAGCGTGCGCTTATGACGGAGGTGCGCGGGGATTTCCATTTTGAGAAGGCGCTTTCTGAGGAGGGGATATCATTTATCTGCGAGTGTAAAAAGGCTTCTCCGTCTAAAGGCTTAATAGCTCCCGATTTTGACTATTTGCAGATAGCTAAGGATTATGAGCTTGCCGGAGCTTCATGTATCTCCGTACTTACGGAACCTAAATGGTTTTTGGGAGAGGATCGATTCTTAACGGAAATTTCCCAAGCAGTTTCTATTCCATGTCTGCGAAAGGATTTTACAGTTGACGAATATATGATCTACCAGGCAAAGCTTCTCGGCGCGTCCGCGGTTTTGCTGATATGTTCACTTCTTGACCGGAGGACTTTAGCTGAATATATCAATGTTTGTGACACACTCGGTCTGTCGGCATTGGTTGAAGCTCACGATGAGGATGAAATATACTCAGCGCTTCAGGCAGGAGCGCGTATTATAGGGGTAAATAACAGAAATCTTAAAACCTTTACCGTGGATTTTGATAACAGTCTTAGGCTCCGGCGTCTTGTTCCTGATGATGTGATATTTGTCGCTGAGAGTGGGATTCGCGATCGTGCGGATATATTAAAATTGCTTGACTGCGGAGTCGATGCGGTTTTAATAGGAGAAACACTGATGCGCTCTCAGAACAAAAAAGCTATGCTTGACTCCCTCGCCGGACGTGAGTGAAGTCCCCATTTGTATTAGATTTTGTATTTTATAGAGAAAATACGTCGCTATTTATTAAAATTGAAATATAGAATAACCCTGAAGGAAAAGCTTTCAAACTGTGTATGAAAGGCGATAAAGTGATAATGACAAAAATTAAAATATGTGGTCTTTTCAGAGAATGCGATATTGAATATGCAAACAGACTTCTTCCTGATTATATAGGCTTTGTTTTTTTCTCAAAAAGCAGGAGGCATGTAAGTGCGCAAAGAGCAAAAGAGCTTAAAAAGGCATTAGATAAAGGTATCAAAACGGTAGGGGTATTTGTAAACGAATCACCGGAATTCATATGCAAATTATATGATGACGGAGTAATTGATTTTGCTCAGCTGCACGGGGCGGAAGATAATACGTATATAAAAAATTTGAGGTCATTTTGCGCTGTTCCTATTATAAAAGCCTTTTCTGTCCGTGAAGAACAGGATATTGCTTCTGCTGAAATGTCATACGCAGATTATATCCTTCTTGACAACGGAGACGGCGGTACAGGCTGTGCATTTAACTGGGATTTCCTTTTGAAAATAAAAAGACCGTATTTCCTTGCCGGAGGATTGTCTCCGGCTAATATCGGAGAAGCGGTTGGCAGATTTCATCCTTTTGCGGTTGATGTCAGCTCCGGAGTTGAAACAGACGGATTTAAGGATTTTGACAAAATGAAGCTTATGACTGAGACTGTTAGGCTAAATCGTATGGTTTAAAGAATATTAGTATATGTATAATAAATTTAATAAGTTAAATACAGGCAGATGTAGAATATTAGCGGTTTTACATCTGCCTGTATTTATAATTAAAAAAAGAAAAA
>CABPZV010000047.1 GCA_902462015.1 uncultured Eubacteriales bacterium
AATATATATTCTAAAATTATAATCGGCGATGTGCCGGGATAAGGAGAAAGCAGGATGTTGTACGGAAATGTTATTGTAGGGCAGTCAGGCGGACCTACCGCAGCAATTAATGCATCACTTGCAGGTGTAATTCGCGGAACAATTGAAAATTGGTCGATTGGTACAGTATACGGAGCTTTGAACGGAATTGAAGGGATTCTTGAAGAAAGATTTTGCAATCTGAGTGAAATTTTCGCAGACAAGTCGAAGTTAGATTTGCTTGAAAACACCCCATCATCGGCGCTCGGATCCTGCCGAATGAAACTTCCTCCGGTACCTGAACAGGGACAGAGCAATGAGACGTACGATAAATTGTTTGCTATATTCAGAAAATATAATATAAGATATTTTTTGTACATAGGCGGAAACGATTCTATGGATACTGTTGCCAAGCTTTCGGCATATGCAAATCGCACCGACTACAAGATAAGAGTACTTGGAATTCCGAAAACAATTGATAACGATGTTGCCGGAACGGACCATACTCCAGGGTACGGTTCTGCAGCCAAATATATCGCCGTTTCAATGCAGGAAATTCTGCGCGACTGCTCAGTTTATACAGTAAAGGCCGTTACGATAGTTGAAATAATGGGAAGAGACGCCGGTTGGCTGACTGCAGCAGCAGCCCTTCCGAAACTCACCTGTGGCTGTGCCCCCGATTATGTATACCTGCCCGAACGCGATTTTGATTTTGAAAGGTTTTATGCAGACATTGAGGAAGCGTTTAAAAAACATTCAAACGTTGTTATTGCAGTTTCTGAGGGACTCCGTACAGCTGACGGCCGTTATGTGGGCGAATCTGCACAAAGTGGGGTATCAGATGTGTTCGGACACAAATATCTTTCTGGAACAGGAAAGGCCCTTGAAGCAGCGGTAAAGGAAAGGTTTGGATGTAAAGTTCGCTCTGTGGAATTAAATATTCTTCAAAGATGTGCATCTCATATTTCCTCTCTTACCGACATAACCGAAGCGGTCGAGGTCGGCAAAGCGGCTATGCTCGAGGCAACAAAAGGAGCTACCGGGAAGATGATGACGCTGGTTCGTACCTCTTCCGACCCATATGTATGTGTTCCCGGGTCTGAAGATATCGATAAAATCGCAAATTTTGTCCGCACAGTACCAGATGAATTTATAAATGAGGAAGGCAATAATGTAACGGAAGCTTGTCTTAAATATATTCAGCCGCTGATAGAAGGTGAAACGGCTCAGAAGTATGAACACGGTCTTCCGGTACATATGGTTATTGACAGAACATAAAAGCTAATTATTTCATATAAATAAATGTTTTGATTTAAATTAGAGATATAAAAATTTCCTCACATTGTGTCGAGAAAGGTAAATAATAAAATGATTAAAAAAATTACAGCGTTTTCGCTTGCCTGTATTCTTGGAGTGACAGCCGTTGTATTTTCCTCCTGCAAAAATCAATACACTAAAACACCGAAAGATTTTACTCCGCCGTATGATTATGACTTATCAGAATATGTTACTCTCGGACAGTATAAGGGTGTAGAGTATACTCCGTATAAGATAACGGCTACGGACGAACAAATTGAAAATAAGCTTGCAGAGGAACTCAAGGAATATTCAACAGTCGAGGTAATTTCCGACCGACCTGCAAAGCTTGGAGATACACTGACGATAAATTATGCCGGAACGATTGATGGCGAAGCCTTTGAAGGCGGAACCGCTACCGAACAGACAATTACTCTTGGGCAAGCAGGGTATATAGATGGCTTCGAGGAAGGTCTTGTCGGACTAAATGCCGGTGAAACGACAACACTTCATCTGCAGTTTCCTGATCCATATCCAAATAATCCCGATCTTGCTGGAAAGGATGTAGATTTTACTGTCCTTGTTCGTTTCATCAGAGCGGTGACAGTTCCTGAGCTTACGGATGAATTCGTAGCCGGCATCGGAGACTATGCTTCGGCAGAGGAATATAAAATTTATATTAAATCGCTGGTTGAAGAAGACAATAAAAAATCTGAAGCTTCGGAGAATGAAATGCGCGTATGGGAGGTCGTCTACAACGGTTGCGAATTTCACGGCGTCCCTGAGACTGAAGTAAACACTTATCGTGATAAAATTATAAACCAATATACCGCATACGCAGAATCGAATTCGATGGAGCTTGAGGAGTTTGTAACTACTTATTTAGGTACAGACTACGATACATTTGAAGCGCAGGTGAAAGCGATTTCTGAATCACAGGTCAAGCAGGAGCTTATAATATATTCAATTGTTCATGCTGAAAAATTAAGACTTACAGACAAAGAATATGATGAAGGAATTGCGGAATTAGCTGAATCAAATAATACTACTGTAGAATCTCTTGAACAGCAGGCAGAATTTTCTGAATTATGGAAAGCTATTATGCCGGGAAAAGTTCTGTCATTTCTTCTTGACAACGCAGTTGCAGCCACTGCTGATTCAGATACGGAAGCTGCGCTCACCACAACTGCGGCAGAGTAAAACTTTAAATATAGCTCACAGCGCCGCCGTATATCGTTTTCAGATGGAGATTATTCCTACTGTAAATTTAAGATATCCCCCAGGGTTACAGAGAGTAAACGACTGTAAGCCGTCACTCAACGTCTTTATGGTTGATTGTAACACAACATAAAAATGCAGATGCTCCGCTTATAAAGGTGGGGTATCTGCATTTTATTTGATACTTCATACGGTATACTGTCTCAATGAATTGTATTAACTTCTGTATTGAATAGCTTTACTACTTCCCTGCCCGCTGGTATATTTTGAGGAAGCTCAAGCTTAGGGTCAGACTGAAGTGTCTGCTTTGCGGAATCCGATGCAGATTTAAGCAAATTTTCATCTGAAAAACCTGTAAGCAAATCCGAATTGAAGCTTCCGTGCTGTCGTGCAATTCCGGAAGCCCGGGGAAAGAAATCACCGGGGCCGCGAAGTTCAAGATCTTTTTGAGCAATTTCATACCCGTTATTTGTTTTCTTCATTATTTCCATTCTTTTTCTTGCTCCGTCAGATTTGCTGTCCGAGATCAGAATGCAAAAGGATTTAGCTGTGCCGCGTCCGACCCTTCCTCTCAGCTGATGCAGCTGTGCCAGTCCGAAACGCTCAGCGTTTTCGATTATCATCAGGGCTGCATTCGGAACATTTATTCCAACCTCTATAACCGTTGTTGATATGAGAATCTTTGTTTTCCCAGAAGAAAAATCAGTCATATTCGATTCTTTCTCCTTTGGATTCATTTTTCCATGGAGCATCCCTATACGTATATCAGGAAATATCTCTTTTGACAGAAGATTGTACGTATCAATAACGCTATTAAGTTTTATGCCTTTGTGATTTTCCTCTTTTGCAATGTCGAAAATACTTAAAGGTATAAAATCCTCAAGTTCGGAATTACCGTTGTCATCATTTTTGTTTTCAATAGATGGACATACAATATAAGCCTGATATCCTTCACTTATGTTTTTTCTAATGAAATTATAAATTCTTGGAATATAGCTGCTGTCTACAGCAAAAGTATCAACCTTTTTCCGTCCGGGAGGAAGCTCATCCAGTACAGATATTTCAAGATCTCCGTATAAGGTAAAAGCAAGGGTTCTTGGAATAGGGGTTGCGCTCATTACTAAAATATGTGCTGATATTTCCTTTTCATGCTGAAATTCAGAACCATTTATTACTTTTGTTTCACTTTTTCCCGCAAGTGCAGTTCTTTGCATAACCCCGAAACGATGCTGTTCATCTGTAATTACAAGTCCAAGTCTTTTGAACCTTATATCTGGAGAAATAAGCGCATGTGTTCCGATTATAAGATTTATTTTTCCGTTCTCCAATTCTTCAATAGTTTTGCCGCGCTCTGCTTTTCTGACTGACCCACTAAGAAGTGCCGTTTTTATTCCTACTTTTTCAAAAAGAGGTTTCAGCTCGTCATAATGCTGTCTGGCAAGTATCTCTGTCGGCGCCATAAGCGCTGCCTGCGTGTCGTTTTTTACAGCAGTATAAATTGCGGCTGCTGCACAAACTGTTTTTCCGCTGCCTACATCTCCGGTAAGAATACGACTCATCGGAGGCTTATTTCTACCGCACATATCATCCTCAATTTCCGAAATTGCACGTTTTTGTGCACCGGTAAGTTCAAAACCGATACAATCGAGGAAAGGTCTATAATCAATCTTACTCATTGGAAGAGAAATTCGGTTATCTATATATTTTTTTGATAGGCCGGAACCCAGCAAAAATATATAAATACGTTCAAATGAAAAACGTCTGAGTGCGTCAGTCATATCTTCATCCGTTTGAGGAAAGTGTACCGCTTTTATAGCTTCGCAGATAGAAAGCAGACTATGTTCCTTTTGGATTTGTTCCGGAATTATATCGTCATATTCGGTTAAATAATTCCCTTTAATTGCAGACTGCATAAATGATGCCATCATTTTTTGAGATATGCCGGAGGTCAGCGGATAAACCGGTACAAGATTCGGAAGCTTCATTCCGGGAACATACGGCTCGAACATCGGCGACGTAAGCTCCGGTTTTTTTGAAACATAGTTTAGCTTGCCCCAAAATCTGAACTCTGCACCTACTTCGAAAATACTCTTTACATATGGCTGATTGAAGAATACTATTGTACATGTTCCGCTTTCGTCAAATGCAGTAAATTTTGTGACAGATCGGTTGCCCGTTATTTTTGCAGTTCTCGGAGCTGTAGAAACGGTTAGTCTGAATGCTCCTATAGTTCCGTCAGGGCATTCGGCAAGTCTGAGTATGTTTCCGCGGTTTTGATATCCGCGCGGAAAATGATAGAGCAATTCGCGTACGGTAGTTATACCTAATTTTTCAAGCGCCTTGGCTCTAACTGCTCCTATTCCCGGTACATATCTTATCGGTGTATCAGCACGAGAGACCATAATAATTTATACCCCAAATGCCCTATAGGCTTCCTTTCTTAGAATAAAGCCGAAATATGTAGCCATTGTCCTGCCAAAAACAAATAAACTTAAGACTACTTTCATTTTTCAGTGACTTTGTCAGATCGGTATACCGTTTGTAATAATTATTCTGATACTAAAAATAGCCGCAGTGTCAGCCAACACTGCGGCAGAACTGTTATACAGTTCAATTATAATCTTATCTGTAAGTTTTGTCAACCATTCAAAAACTATAGGGATTATTATTCGAATTTAAATATAATCAACTGGGAGTTTTTTCAACAATTTTAATGCCCGTTGCAGGCAGAGACGTTTGTTCGCAGATAATTTCGGTGATTTGAGCAACTTCTCCTGCAAGAAGACCGTCACTTGCAACAATAACAGTCGCGCCTCCGTCGCCAACTACCGCTATACAGTCTTCAAATCCCTTAGCTTTAATCAGAGATTCAATATTTGATTCCTGCTCAATTTGTGATGCAATTTTCGACATGCTTTGCAGTGCGCTGTCCTTACTTTCCTGGAGAGCATCCTCACTGTCGATGACAAGCTGTAAAACTTCAAGCGACTCATCTCTTGCCCGTCTTCTATTTACCGCTGCAGTTGAAAAATATTCTGATTCAGTAATATTTACATTTCCGGCCAAATTTTCATTGTCTGCGTTAACATTGGCTGTTCCTGTATCAACGGCTGGATCTCCTGAGGCATCGGTATAATCGTTATAGCTGCGGTTGTCTCCTGTGAGTGTATGATTTAAAACAAGGGCGCCGCAAATTAACGCCAAGGCGCCGATCACAATAGCGTTTTTCTTACGAAAATGTATTTTTTCAGGAAGTTTTCGTAATGAAGCTATATTCAGTTTGTTTTTCCATCTATCTATAATTGCTTCATCATCCTGTACATTTTCTGCATTAGGAGGATTTACTGATTTTGTCAGCTGTTCGGATTTATGAACTGAATTCTTCTCTTTTGGTTTATAACTGAACTCGGAGAACTCCGGTCCAGTGTTTTTTTTCTTCTCTTCGCTCACTGTCTTTTTGTCAATCAAAGGCATAAGTTTTTCAATACTTTTTCCGTTCTGACCTAAAGGTGAGGTTTTCAGTGAAAGCTGATTGATTTCCTCTGACGGGATATTTGGAATTTGACTTCCCGAAAGTTTCTTTTCTTCTTTTTCTCCGCTTGCTTTTATGATAGTCATAACAAATCATGCATCCTTTCCTGATCATATGTTGATGCATATCGCATCCAGGGAATAATCGAGTTTTTGGTACGGGCAAAAAAACGCAATAAGGCGTTTTGATGGTGAACTAACTGTACCACCCCGCAAAAAGTAAGTGGAACCCGCTGCTCTAACAGTCGACGCCTCGGCTGCATCGCCTTAACATGCGGGGAACATCTTGCTTTTAGTTATATGTTAAATCTATATGCAGTAATTTTATTGGATATTCCTCTTTATAAGAAATCTAACATTAACAAAAATAAATATTTTTCATATACTTATATGGGAGGGTATATCTTATGCATTTTTCCGGTTACATAATTGGAATAACTCCCGGACGGGATGAAGATAATAAAAATTACCGTATGAGAATCAAAGTCGCCGACTGGATCCGAAGTGCCGGTCTTTGTCCGTTGATGTATGACATGTGCTCAGATGAAAACTATATAAAAAAAGTTTGCAGTATATCGGACGGGATTATTTTCAGCGGCGGAGGAGACATTCTGCCGTATTTTTACGGAGAACACGGAACGGACAACTGTAACGGTATTGACCGACAGAGAGATTTGTTTGAACTGAAATTATTTGCTGAAGCAAGGAAACGGGGATTACCGATTCTCGGTATTTGCCGGGGAGCACAACTGATTGCTGTTGGATTGGGAGGACGGCTTGGAAGAAATATAACGGGGCACAGTGAATCAACACATACCATAATTGCCGTAGAAAATACAGAGATTTATCGTATTACTGGTGGAAAGGCGGAAGTTAACAGTTATCACCACCAGTTTATTACTTCTCTTCCTACGAACGGAACAGGGATAATATCCGCGGCAGATGAAAGCGGTACGGCTGAAGCTGTAGAAGCTCCGAACGGTTCATTTTGTGTAGGCGTTCAGTGGCATCCTGAGCTTGAGATACATAACGAGGTTTCTTTACGGCTAATCAAAAGATTTTCGGAATCGGTTAAAAATAATCAAGTATTCAATAAAAGCTAAAAGCCCCTCACGGGGCTTTTTGTGTTAAACAATATTTCTTTTAGTCATATCTTCAGCAGACGCTTGACAGCACCAATATATACTTTAAGTGTATCGTCAAGCTCCGCTTCGCTGTTCGAATCGCTGTGAAGCAGATAATAGATTTTTATTTTAGGCTCGGTTCCGGAAGGACGTACTATAACTTTATTTCCGTTTTCCATTTCATAAAAAAGCACATTGGACTTTGGCAGATTTGTGCCGCTCTTACTTCCGGTTGCAGTGTCGGTAATCGTTTCATCAAGATAATCTCGGATGAATCGAATTTTATCCTCTCCGACTTTATCCGGAGGGCAGCTGCGCAGTCTGCTCATTAGGGTTTTCATTTTTTCTGCGCCATCGATTCCCTCCATATAAATATTTGAGGTGTGTTCTTTATACAGCCCATAACGAGAATACATGCCGCAGAGTGCCTCGTAAATTGATTTACCATGAGTCTGATAATAAGCAGCCATTTCACATAGCATTACTGTTGCACAGACAGCGTCTTTATCACGTACATATGTTCCACGGTTGTATCCGTTTGATTCTTCAAATCCAAGCAGATAGTCACTATCAACAGGATGACCGAGCTCGGCTTCACGGTCGGATACAACTTTTCCGATAAATTTAAATCCGGTCAGAACATCGTAAAGCTTAACGCCGTGAACCTCACATATTTTTGTTACAATATCCGTAGAAACAATTGTTTTTACTGCGAAAGCATCCTTTGAAAGCTTTCCGAATTCTTTTTCAGCTTGGATTATATAATCAAGAAGCATTGCTCCAATTTGATTTCCTGTCAGGGTTATAAATTCTCCTTTATCGTTACGGATCATTACTCCGGTACGGTCGGCGTCGGGATCATTCGCTATAATGATATCTGCACCTTTCTCGTTTGCAAGACTGATAGCAAGCTCAAATACTTGAGGAAGCTCCGGATTAGGATAAGGAGTTGAAGGAAAATTTCCGTTTGGTGTCATTTGCTCATCGACTGTATAAATATGTTTTATTCCAAGCCGCTTCATAGCTTCCGGAACAAGCTTGTAACCGGCGCCATACAGAGGAGTATATACAATTACAAGCTTATCAGCCGCTTTTGCTACAATTTCCGGACAAATTGGCTGGCTCATGACGCAGGATAAAAAGCCCTCGTCAATATTCTGACCAATTATCCTGATTTTCCCGTTTTTTACCGCAGTCTCAAAATCTCCGTTATTTATCTTGACATCCTTAAAAATGTCCGTCGCCATAATTTTTTTGGAAACTGCAGCTGCCTCTTCCGGAGAAAGTTGAGCTCCGTCCTCGCTATACGCTTTATATCCGTTATACTGCTTCGGGTTATGTGATGCCGTTATATTTATACCTGCAGCTGCCCCCAAAGCCCGTATCGCATAGGAAAGTTCCGGAGTAGGACGTATATCGTCGAAAAGATATACTTTTATTCCGTTGTTGGCCATAACCGCAGCGGCCGCCTGAGCGAATTCTCTTGAATTAATTCGGCTGTCATATGCTATAACAATACCCCGGTCTGCAGCGTCATCAATGCCGCCATCATTAAGATAGTTGGCAAATCCCTGCGTAGCATGGCAAACGGTATAAACATTCATATTATGCGTACCCATAGCCATAACACCGCGCAGACCTGCCGTACCAAAGCTAAGATAATCACTAAACCGTTCTTTTATTTCATCATCATCTGATTCTATGCCTTTCAGTTCGGATTTATCTTTCTCAGTAAGCTTATCTGAATCAAGCCAACTTAAGAATCTTTCCATATATATATGCCGCGGTTGAGAAACCATCAATATTACCAAACCTTTCTTTATGGAGTTAATCTTCAATCTATTTGTTTACAGAAATATTCTGTTTCAAATAATACGTAAAAGTTACTAAATTGCACGTTTTAAAAGAGAAATAAATTTTTTAGTTTAATAAGGACCAAAAGTCCGTCATGACGCTTCGACGGCAAATCACATCTATGCAGAAAGAAATAAACAGAACCATCTGCAATAGATGCGTGAAACATTTACTTTTAGTTATTTCAGTAAGCTTACGAATTTCATATTTCTGAATGACGGTAAATTCCTACTGCAGAAAAACCTGGAGCTTCTAAAATTAAATACAGGATAAACGCTAAAATCCACTCTTCTCTCTCCTGACAAACCAGGATAACATCATATAAATATTCAGTATCGGAATAAGAAAGGGGAAGTGATTCTATTCTGTGCACCTTATGACCGAGATATTCGGCGGCATGAAAAATTTCGCCAAGCTTTGGTTTTTCACCGCCGTGAAGAGTAAATTCGTAGTATAAGGGACCTGACTTTGCTGAATTTATTATTCCCAGATTTTTACGAAGTAAAGCAAATACGAGCCCGCTTTGCTTTAAAGCTATTGTATGCGCAATCTTTAAGTCATAGTTTAAAAGCAGTTTTCTGACTCCGCCGAGTCTTCCGTCTGAAAGGTTTTCAATAGGAAGAATACAGTAAGGACTTTTTCCGCTCTCAACATCATCGCATACCGACTGAAGATCCTCACATAGAATTTTCTCCGGAAAACTGTCCGGATTGTCTGTTCCGCAAAGAAGCGGGGCAAGCTTTTCAAATGCAGCGTCTGAGTATATATTTTGCAGGTACGATACAGACAAACCTCCGGCCGGAGAAATAATAGCGCCGAGCATTCCCTGAGGAGTCATTTTTTCAAGCGTTTGTCTGTCTGTCATAAGGCAAAGGTTCAGACATAACTCAACACGTAAAAGAACATTGTCAAATTCTGCCCCCAATCTGCTCTGAGACGTTATAACTTCGCCGGTACTGTCATTCTTATTCCCGCTGAACGGACAGAATTTATGATATAAATCCCTCATTTCATCTGCGGTAAAAGATGATTTTCTGAAAAGATCGTTTCCGATATCAATTTTTTCATATGTTCTTTTACTTTGAGAGGAAATATAACGTTTTTTTAAAAGCTCCTGAATGGTATTCTCTTTTTGATGTATTTCAGACATATTCATAAGTGCTTCTGCAAGCTCGCGAATATGCGCGCGCAAACGTATCTCCACCGAACTTTGCTTTTCGCACAATTCGGCAATGTTCTCTGCACAAATCAAGGCGGGAATGTGTTCATCCGGGCAATCTGGCAAATAAATTCCCATATCTGACATTCCCGCCTTTCTTTCTGTAATATATCTCCGCGACTTAATGTGAACTGAAAACCTGCTGTAAAGGCCTCCGGCATTAGATTTATATACAACTATCCCCAATGGTCAGCACCTTGTCTGCGGAACATCATAACTTTAGTTCAGGGACTTACCCCGTCATTCAACGCGGCAAGGGTTAGTTTTGCCAATCCCTCTTCAGCAGGAGCATGTAATTCCTGCTGAAGAGATAATTTTCACTGACACCTTAAAGACTACCGCCAAAACATGGCGGGAGACGCCTTTCCTAAGTTATAATTTGCCTTTTCAATCCAAATTGCTCTCAAGAATTGAAAAGCTGTCATAAAGAAAGCTCTGAAGCTCATCGGCTGATAGCTGTCTCTGGGCAAGGAGAGCAAGCGTGTAAATCTGCTTTGCTATAGGCTCTGCCTCGCCGGTACCGCCGGATACAGATTTTTCTCCAAGCTTTTTAACCAGGCGGCTGTTTGAATTGAGAATCAATGTTGTATCCACCGGCATTGAGCCGAATCCGGCATCTGTTCCGGCGTTTACACGATATATTTTCATCATATCATCCATACGGCGTGACTGCTCTGAAATATTGAGTACTGCCGGGATTTTTTCATCCTTGAGATTTTCAAATTTTACCGTGAGTTTTTCCTGTCCGCTAATTTTCTTGAAAAGCTCTTCAAGCTCTTTGCACTCGTATTTTTCTCCGTCGCCTTTCAGTGCGTCTGCAACTTCAGCGTCTATACGGACAAATTTGACGCTACGGTCGTTTTCGATAATGTTAATATATTGAGTGTCAATTACTTTGTCAAGCAAAACAACCTCAAGTCCCTGAGACTTAAACATCGAAATGTACTGAGCTTGAGTGCTGACATCCGAAGCATAGTATATAACATTTTCATGTTTTTCCTTTGCGTTTTCGAGGTATTCGTCAACAGTGCGAAATTCTCCGCCGGTGAGAGGCAGAAGCAGTGCATTTTTAACCCGGTCATAAAATTTATGATCGCGCAGGCAAGCGTATTCAACAAACAGTTTTATATCCGTCCAGAGCTTTTCATAATCCTCCCGACCGGTATTGAACATTGAGCAGAGCTTATCGCACACTTTTTTTACAATATGTGCCGAAACCTTTGAAACATATGCGCTGTTCTGAAGATAGCTTCTTGATACATTGAGAGGAAGCTCCGGACAATCAAGAACTCCTTTGAGCATCAGCATGTATTCAGGAATTACTTCTTTAATGTTATCTGCAACAAAAACCTGATTATAGTAAAGCTTGACCTGCCCTTCAAGATTGTCAAACTCATGATTGAGACGCGGAAAATATAGAATTCCTTTAAAATTAAGAGGATAATCGGCGTTTATATGAATGTGAAACAGCGGCTCTTTCCAATCATGGAAAAGCTTCTGATAGAAGTTTTTGTAGTCTTCGTCCGTACACTCTGAAGGAAGCTTCTGCCAAAGCGGATGCACATCATTTATAGGTTCCGGCTTTTTATCACCCTCGTCCGCACATTCGTCACAGTTATCCTCATGCTTATGTTTCTCTTTATCCTTTTTTTCTTCGTCCAGTTCTTCAGGAGTTTTTATATTTTCAAGATAAATTTCTACCGGCATGAAAGAACAGTATTTTTCGAGTATCTCGCGAATTTTGTATTCCTCAAGATATTCCTGTTCTCCCTCTGCAATATGCATGATAATATCGGTTCCGCGTTCAGCCCTCTCCGCACTGCGCATTTCATATTCACCGGCGTCTGTGCAGCTCCACATTACTGCAGGTCCACCGGTATAAGATTTAGTAATGACATCAACGGTTGAACTAACCATGAATGAAGAATAAAAGCCAAGTCCGAAATGACCTATAATTCCGGGCGCCCCGCTGTCTGTATCTTCGTATTTTGAAATAAAATCAAGCGCTCCGGAAAGCGCGATCTGACATATATACTTTTTCACCTCTTCTTCTGTCATACCAATACCGTTATCGGATACGGTAAGAGTTCCCGCCGCTTTATCTACAGTAACCGTAATTTTAAAGCCGTCATCGTCAATATCGTGAATCTCTCCAAGAGAAATCAGACGTCTGAGCTTTGTAACAGCGTCGGACGCATTGGATACAATCTCGCGGAGAAATATCTCTTTTTCACTGTAAAGCCATTTTTTAATTATAGGAAAAATATGCTCTGTCTGAACAGATATGCCTCCCTTTTCATCTATATTTTCTGTATTTTTTTCATTGTCTGCCATATCTTTTTACCATACCTTTCTTTTTAGTACTTATATTTTAAATTGAATCTGAACTGCATATTTTGCTGAAAAAGAAAATACAAACTGCTGCGTTCTGTTTCAAATCCAGCCATAAGATTTTAAACGATATAATATGTATATGTATA
>CABPZV010000048.1 GCA_902462015.1 uncultured Eubacteriales bacterium
CAAATACCAATATTTTCATTTACATTTTAACACAAAAATTGTAAAAAAACAATTGTAATTTTTAATAAAAACAATTGCAATGTATTGTGCAAAATTACCAAAGACGATGCTCTAAGATGAAATATTTGTTTTACAGTAAAAAATCCCTGCCAGGCTTACAAATCACTTTGGATTTAAAAGCCGGACAGGGATTAATTTTTACAGCTGAGTTCAATAAGGGACTTGCCATATCAAATGGCGTGGCAACCATCCGGTGGGAGCATGTATCTCCCACTGAACGGTGAAATGTAACCCGCCGACTGAAAGGCGACCGCCTTAGAGGCGATCGCCATTAGGGCGGAAGCTTTAAAGGCGATTGCCTTAATGGAGGGACATCTTGCCTAAGTTATATTTTCATACGCCGGTCATACTTTGTTCGGTATGTACCGGGGCAGTTTTTTTATCTTTGTCAAGCCGCTCACGTGCAACGGCAAGCATTAGCTTAATTCTGTTTTCCTGATTTACAACGGTTGCACCGGGGTCATAATCTATAGGGACTATATTCGCATGGGGATATCTTTCACGTATTTTTCTTATCATACCCTTTCCGGCAATATGATTGGGAAGACAGCCGAATGGTTGAACGCATACTATATTTTCATATCCAAGCTCAACAAGCTCTGCCATCTCGGCGGTGAGCAGCCAGCCTTCTCCCATCTTGCAGCCGCGGCTGATAATTCCGCTTGGCAGGGAAGTGACATGATTAAAATCAGATGGAACAACGAATCCGTGATCCCCGGCAGCTTTTCCGATTTTATTTTTAATGCCGGACAGATAAGCTTTTGCCAGCTTTCTGACCTCAAGGGCTGTGCGGCTGCCGCCGTATAGCTTGTAATCGTCAATTCCTGCCTGCATAGAATACAGAAGAAAGTCAAGAAGACCGGGTACCATAACCTCGCAGCCCTGGGAGGCGAGAAAGCTTTCAAGCCCATTATTTCCGAGCGGAGAGTATTTTACATAAATTTCTCCCACGATGCCGACCCGTATTCGGGGCGTGATATCACGGGGAATGGATTCAAATTCAGACGCGATTTTGTCCATACAGTTTTTGACGCTGCGCCCTGACAGATATTTTCCATTTTTAAAGCTTTCTGTCAGAAATTTCGACCATTTTTCGACTAATCTGTCGCTTTCCCCTTTATTTTTTTCGTACGGTCTTGTCTGATTTGAGAGAAGCATTAAAAGGTCGCCGTAAGATACTGCTGCTATACCGCAGCGAATCATCGGAAGGGTAAGCTCCCAGCCGTCTCCTTCATTTTTAAGTCCGCTGAAATTCAGAGAAATTACCGGAACATAGTCAAATCCGTTTTTTTGCAAAGCCTTTTTTATCAGAAACAGATAGTTTGACGCGCGGCATCCGCCCCCCGTCTGAAACATCATAAGTGCAACCTTGTGTGTGTCGTATCTGCCGCTTTTCAAAGCTTCTATAAACTGACCGATTACAAGCAGCGCGGGATAACAGGTGTCGTTATGTACAGAGCGGAGACCCTCATCGACCACGGCGCGGTCGGTGTTTTTCAATATCTCAACCTTGTATCCGAAATTGTCAAAAATTCGTACGAGCAGATCCCAGTGAATCGGCAACATGTTCGGAATGAGAATTGTATGTGTTTTTCTCATTTCCTTTGTGAAAGGAGCATTGCTCATATAAAAACCAGTTCCTTTCTTAAAGTGTAGAGAACAAACTGCGGAGACGTATTTTTACAGCTCCCAGATTTGTGATCTCATCAATTTTTATCTGCGTATAAATGCGCCCGTCCTCTTCGAGGATTGAGCGTACCTCGTCTGTTGTGATTGCATCGACTCCGCATCCGAAGGATACAAGCTGGACGAGATTGAGTTTCGGGTGTTTTTTGGATTCCTTTGCGACATATTTGGCGGCGCAGTACATTCTTGAATGATATGTCCATTGATTGAGAACTCCGACTTCAAATTTGGGGATCAGTTCGCTGATTGAATCTTCGCTTATAACTGCCGCGCCGTAATCGCAAATTAGTCTGTCTATTCCGTGATTTATCTCACTGTCTATATGATAAGGTCTGCCGGCAAGAACAATAACCGGCATATCGGCCGCATAAGCCTTTTCAAGGATTTCAGTTCCCTTTGCCCGTATTCTCGACATATGGGCTGCATACTCTGCGTATGCAGCTTCGGCGGCCGCTTTAACCTCATTTTTACTTATTCCGTCAAAGTATTTCTGAAGTATTTTATAGAAATGGGATATAAAATCCTTTTTCCGGTGTATTCCAACATAGTCGTTTATGAGTGTAACCTTTTCAGGCAGACGCATATTTGCTTCGATAAGCTCCGGATAGTAAGCGACAACAGGACAGTTGTAGTTGTTGTCCCCCTTGTGCTCATCCACATTGTAGGACATACAGGGATAAAAAATTTTATCAATTCCGCGGTTTACCAAATCCTTTACATGACCGTGAATAAGCTTGGCCGGATAGCATACAGTGTCCGACGGAATGGTGGTTTGTCCGAGGAGATACAGCTCGTGAGAAGATCTGCCCGAGCGTATTACCTCAAATCCGAGCTTTGTAAACAGAGTATGCCAGAACGGAAAAAGCTCATACATGTTGAGTCCCATCGGAATACCGATTTTTCCGCGGCTACCGGCTACCGGCTTATATGCTTCAAGCAGTTCATTTTTGTATTCAAACATATTGAGCTTGTTTTCAGCTGTTTTTCCGGAAGTCATTTTGTCGCACCGGTTTCCACCGATAAAACGTCTGACGTTTTCGCCGCTCTTGGCTGTACCGAATGTATTTATAGTAAGACTGCAGTGATTCTGACATCCCTTGCAGGTTGTCATTTTAACAGTGTGTACGAGATTTCGCAGCTCATCTCCGGAAAGAGCTGCGCTTTCGGAAAGGCCGTCTCTTTTGGCTTTTGACTGTGCGTAAAGCGCCGCTCCGTAGGCACCCATGATTCCGGAAATTGTCGGACGTATAACCTCGCGTCCGACCTCGCGCTCAAAGGCGCGGAGAACGGCGTCGTTCAGAAAGGTTCCGCCCTGGACAACGATATGCCCTCCGAGCTCTTCGGGAGAGGAGACACGTATGACCTTGTAGAGTGCATTCTTTACAACGCTGATGGAAAGTCCTGCGGATATATTGCCAACCGATGCGCCGTCCTTTTGTGCCTGCTTGACCGACGAATTCATGAATACAGTACAGCGCGAACCGAGATCGACGGGATTGTCGGCAAACAGTCCGAGCTTTGAAAATTCTTCTATCGGATAACCGAGAGCTCCGGCAAAGGTTTGCAGAAACGAACCGCATCCGGAAGAGCAGGCTTCATTTAGGAAGATGTTGTCAATTGCTCCATTTCTTATTTTGAAGCATTTTATATCCTGACCTCCGATGTCGATTATAAAGCTTACATCAGGCTGAAATTTGTGTGCAGCAGTAAAGTGAGCAACCGTCTCAACAATTCCGTAATCAAGATTGAAAGCCGAGCGGATCATATCCTCGCCGTATCCGGTTACAGCGGAGGCACAGAGCTTTGCGCCGGGGAAATGTTCTTTGAAGGATATAAGAAAATTTTGTACAAACGGAATGGGATTACCTCCGTTTGGCTGGTAATCTGAGCAGAGAATGTTTCCGTCCTCGTCGGCTGCAACTGCCTTGACCGTAGTTGATCCGGCGTCGATGCCCACATATGCTTTACCGCTGTACATGGTATTGTTTGTTACGGCAATTGACGCTTTAGCATGGCGCTCTGCAAATTTGTCATAATCGGCCTTGCTTTCGAAGAGCGGGGCACAGCTTCTGTAGCCTTCTGAAGAAATGTAATTTTTCATCGTGGAGATTATGTCATCGAGCTTTAGCGTTTCTTCTGCAAGCATAGCCGCACCCATAGCGACAAAATAAAGTGAGTGTTCTGGAAGTGTACCTGAAATTTCAAGCGTTTTGTCGAAAGCAGCGCGCAGCTGCTTCATAAAGGTGAGGGGACCGCCGAGGTATACCACATTTCCGGTTATTTCCCGTCCCTGCGCAAGACCGCCGACAGTCTGATTTACAACAGCATAAAGAATACTTGCGCAGATGTCAGGTTTTTGCGCTCCCTGATTGATCAGCGGCTGTATATCGCTTTTGGCGAATACTCCGCAGCGTGATGCAATTGTATAAATCTTCTGATGCTTTTCAGCAAGAGCATCAAGCTCCTCCGGCGTAATTCCAAGCAGTGTTGCCATCTGGTCGATAAAGGCTCCTGTACCGCCGGCACATGAACCATTCATTCTAACCTCGATTGATCCGCCGGACAAAAACAGAATTTTTGCGTCCTCGCCTCCCAGCTCAATAACAACGTCTGTACCGGGAATAATTCGGTCTACCGATACGCGCGTAGCGTAGACCTCCTGCACAAACTGAATTCCGCACTGTTCTGCGAAGCCCATTGCGGCGGATCCGGTGACGCAAAGCTTTGCGTCGCTGATATTAAGTTTTTCTTTGATTTCTGACAGCATTTCCGCCGACATTTCGGTTATACGGGACATATGCCTGCGGTAGCTTTCGTAGATTACCCTTTCGTTTGCATCGACCGCCACTGCCTTTACAGTGGTCGAGCCGATATCAAGTCCGATTCTTATCATTATTTATAAGTACCTTTATATAGGATTTAGCGCTGATAATTCAGCTGTCCATCCTTTGATTTTTACTTTATTTACAGCATAAAGCTTATCATAATAAGTTTAATTTGATATGACTTATTAATTAATAATTCGAGCTTTTATTACTCATAAGTGAAGCAATTATTACTTGTTTTTCCATGAATTCGGGAAGAACATGGATTGTATTTTCACGTATATTTTCTTTTCCGTACATTGTACTGAGCATTGAAGCCGGAACTGGAATTTTTACCTCGGCAAACTGAGGAGAATGTCCGGAAAGAATGACCGTTTTGCCGGCGTTTGACACTGTTTCTATGAGAACTTCGAGCGGCTTTCCTTCATTTATCATATTATTCAATCTTTTTTCAGTGATTTTGCGCTGAATATCCGCAAGGGCAGCGGTTCTTTCACGTATGATATGCCGCGGCAGCTGGTTCGGCATCGATGCTGCTTCGGTACCCGGACGGACTGAATAGGGGAAAATGTGAAGAAAAAGAAATTCTGCTTCTTTGAAAAAATTCACGGTTTCCTCAAAATCCTTGTCCGATTCTCCAGGAAAGCCGCATATCACATCGCCGGAAAATTCTATATCTGGAATCGTTTTTCGAATATATTCAAGCTTTTTACTCACTGATTCGGTGTTGTATTTTCTGCGCATTGAGGCAAGTGTTCTGTCGCAGCCGCTCTGTATTGAGATATGAAAATGCGGCATAGTGCGGCTGCACGAGGCATATGTATCGACAAATTCGGGGCGCATGATAGAAGGATCGAGTGACCCAAGCCTTAACCGTTTCAGTCCCGGAATTCGGTCGGTTTCCTTAATAAGACTGGCAAGGCCAAACTGGTAGGCGGAGGTCTCAATACCAGTCAGAACAAGCTCTGGGCAGCCCCCGGCAGTGAGCGCCGCCGCCTCTTTCAGCACGGCATCCCTAGGCTTGGAGCGAATTTTTCCGCGTACAGACGGTATAATACAGTAAGCGCATTTTGATTCGCAGCCGTCCTCGATTTTTATATAAGCTCTTGCACGCCTGAACTTGGTAATTGACATATCCTCAAATTCAGCGCCATCAATGTCACAGCCGCAAATTGAAGCTTCCCCTGATTTGCCGGTCACACAGCAGTTTTCGGAAAGACGGACTATGTCTGTTTTTTTTGCATTTCCTACAACGCCGCAAACGCCCGGAATCTTGGAGAAAATCTCCGGAGCTGCCTGCGCAGCACATCCGGTAACATAAACGGATGCACCCGGATGCTCTTTTATCATTCTTCGTACAAGCTGGCGTGATTTCCTGTCGGCTTCTGCGGTGACAGAGCAGGTGTTTACAATGCAGATGTCAGCCTCCTGATCTCCGGTATTTTCTTCAGCTTCCGCAAAGATGGTTTCAAAACTGCTGCGGCGGAGCATTTCAGCGAAAGCTTCACTCTCGTATTGGTTTACTTTGCATCCAAGCGTGAGTATTACCGCGCGTTTTTTTCTGCACATAAAAATCTCCCCCGATATATTACGAAAAACTGCTTGAAATTTCGGACTTGCCGTTATTAAAATATTATGGTATTCCGGCAGAATTTATTAAACCGCGGTGCCCATAAATTTTTTGTCATGCAATGTATTTGGAATAACTTGAAATATTATGATAACATTTTTGTTTTTTTTTGTCAAGGCAGAGGTGATGAGCCTGTTTTCTTGCCTATTTATGACCGAACTTTTTACTATATATTCCTATTTGCGGATGTTCTTGACAGTATAACTCAGTTTGTGATATACTCTTTAATGTGAAGTTGATATTCTGATTTTCTTTATTGAGTTTGGAGGAAACTGATAATCAGTGAATAAAGGGGAACGAAAAATTATTACAGCTTTTAAAACCGCCTTTCCTAACACTGTTCCGATTCTTGCTGGATTTCTTTTTTTAGGGATAACGTACGGAATATATATGAGGGCTTCAGGATTTAGTTTTATATATCCGATGCTTATGAGCCTTACGGTTTTTGCCGGATCTGTTGAATTTGTTGCCGTAAATCTGCTTCTTGGCTCTTTTAATCCGGTTCAGGCACTTGCTGTTACATTGATTCTCAATGCGCGTCATCTTTTTTATGGAATTTCAATGCTTGATAAGTATAAAGGGACGGGATGGAAGAAATTTTATCTAATATTCGGGATGTGTGACGAGAGTTTTTCGATAAATTATACTGCGTTTATACCTGAGCATATTGACAGCGGCTGGTTTATGTTTTTCGTAACGCTTCTGAATCATTTCTATTGGTTTGCTGGTGCGACTTTAGGAGGACTATTCGGCTCGGTTCTTACTTTTAATACAGAGGGACTTGATTTTGTGATGACCGCAATGTTTATCGTGATCTTTCTTGAGCAGTGGCTTAAAGACAAGTGCCATATTTCTGCAGTTATCGGACTAGTAACAGCTTTGCTTTGCAGAATTGCCTTTGGTGCCGAAAGCTTTCTTGTTCCTTCGATGGCTGGAATACTGATAATGCTGACGGTATTCAGGGGAAAGCTTGACGCTGAAGGTGCCTCAGAGATAGTGAGAAAGTAAGATCTGCATTTCAGCGCAGATAAACAGGCGGTCTATAAAAAGTACGAGAGGTGGTTTCAGCAGTGACAGTAACTCAGCAGGTTATTACGATATCGATGGTTGTTTTGGGTACTATGATAACAAGATTTCTTCCGTTTTTGGTCTTCAGGCCGGACAGGCCGACTCCGAAGTATATACAGTACATCGGAGTGATGCTGCCGTCTGCGGTATTTGGAATGCTTGTGGTATACTGCCTGAAAAACGTCAGCATTTTTTCGGGAAGTCACGGGATTCCTGAGCTTATCGCTATTGCGGCAGTTATTGTTCTTCATCTCTGGAAACGGCAGATGCTTCTTTCTATAGCCGGAGGAACGCTTTTATATATGCTGCTTGTACAGTTTGTTTTCTGATATTTTTGCACCTACTGCTTTATGTTATTTGGGATAAATACGGGAGTATTTTAAATTAATGTTAAAGTCATTGACAAATTATAGAGCGCGTGTTATAATGAATCAATAAAGGTGATTTCTATTATTTTTAAAACTATCAGAAATAATATGAAGATAGAATTCGGAGGAAAATCAGATGAAAGCAATTAAAACTTTAAAAACAAGAAATCTTTGCGAGAGTGCAAAAAAAGGCGGTTGTGGTGAATGTCAGACCTCTTGTCAGTCAGCCTGCAAGACAAGCTGCGGTATTGCAAATCAGAAGTGCGAGAATAAAAAGAAGTAATCGGATTTTAAAATGCCGCCGTGAGGCGGCATTTTTTGCGATAAATCTATCACGGAAGAAAGCCTGAAGTCAAACCTAAAAGAAAAGCCCCATACTGTTATCGGAGGGGAGTTTTTCGTCTGACGGTCAGGCTGACTGCCGGTTCAGTACAATTGTCGGTTCATTGTTAGTTCAGTGCAGATGTCGGATCGGTGCAGCTGTCGATTTAGTATATATGAAACCGTACAAAACTTTGTATATAGGCGGAAAGGTAAAGCTATAAAATGATTCATTGCTATAAGCTTGGAGGATTAAACATTGTGCTCGATGTGTATTCCGGGTCAGTTCATGTTGTTGACGATGCCTCTTATGACATTATTGAGATGTATGAAAATAAATCTCATGATGAAATTATGGCAGCCGTACTTGAGAAGTATGCCGGGGACGAGGAAGTTAACGCCGGAGAAATCGAAAAATGCTTTGAGCAGATTGAAGAGCTTAAGGCGGAGGGAAAGCTTTTTACGGCCGACAGCTTTGAGGGGATGGCCGGGGAGCTTAAAGACAGGAGCGCCGGTGTTATAAAGGCGCTTTGTCTGCATATAGCGCATACCTGCAATCTCAACTGTTCATACTGCTTTGCAAGTCAGGGAAAGTATCACGGAGACCGTGCTGTGATGAGTTTTGAAGTGGGAAAGCAAGCGCTTGACTTTTTGATTGCAAATTCGGGAAGCCGCAGAAATCTTGAGGTCGACTTCTTCGGAGGAGAGCCTTTGATGAACTTTCAGGTTGTTAAGGACCTTGTTGCATATGCGAGAAGCATTGAAAAAGATAAGGGGAAAAATTTCCGCTTTACGCTTACAACCAACGGGGTACTGATTGACGACGATGTGATCGATTTTGCAAACCGTGAATGCAGCAACGTTGTACTCAGCCTTGACGGACGTAAGGAAATTCACGACAGATTCCGCGTCGATTACGCCGGAAATGGAAGCTGGGACAAAATAGTTCCGAAATTTCAGAAGCTCGTTCGGGCAAGAGGCGGTAAAAATTATTATATGCGCGGAACGTTTACTCATGCCAATCCGGATTTTTTGAAGGATATTGAAAAAATGCTTGAGCTTGGATTCAGCGAGCTGAGCATGGAGCCTGTAGTGGCCGCCGAGGGAGATCCTTCGGCGCTGACGGCCGACGATTTACCGGTTGTACTGCAGCAGTACGAAAAGCTTGCCGAGCTTATGCTGCGGCGGCGCAGAGAGGGCAGACCTTTTACATTTTATCATTATATGATAGATTTGAGCGGAGGCCCTTGTATTTACAAGAGAATTTCAGGGTGCGGCTCAGGTACTGAATACATGGCGGTGACGCCGTGGGGTGATTTGTATCCCTGTCATCAGTTCGTGGGCGAAGAAAGATTCAAATTGGGAAATGTATGGGACGGGGTTTTAAATCGCGATATTCAGGCGGATTTTGCCGCATGTAATGTGTATGCCAGACCGGAATGTTCGGATTGCTGGGCTAAGCTTTACTGTTCAGGAGGCTGTGCGGCGAATGCATATCATGCTACGGGAAGCGTGAGGGGAATATATGAATACGGATGCAAGCTTTTCCGCAAGAGAATGGAATGTGCAATTATGCTTGAGGCGGCAAAAGCGGAGGAAGAGGAACAGGTTTGAATACGCCGATTTGTGATTTTTCCGGGCAATATGCGGAAAAGCATGCCATTCGGCTGCATATGCCCGGACATAAAGGAAAATGTTTTACCGGGACCGAATTTACCGACATTACAGAAATCAAAGGAGCGGACGTGCTTTATTCTGCTTCCGGAATTATAGAGGAAAGTCAGAAAAACGCCTCGGCTCTATTCGGCAGCGGAAAAACACTGTATTCCTGCGAAGGTTCATCGCTTTCCATTCGTGCTATGCTTTATCTGGCGCTTCTTTGCAGTGGCGGAGCCGAAAGGCCGTTTATTCTTGCTTGCAGAAATGCTCACAAGGTATTACTGAGCACCGCGGCTCTTCTGGATTTTGATATCGAATGGCTGTATTCTGAAACTTCCGGCGGTGTCATATCATGTAATGTATCTGCGTCTATGCTGGACAAAAAAATGCGTACTTTAGACCGTAAGCCTGCTGCCGTTTATGTTACAAGTCCTGATTATCTCGGCAACCTTGCTGATATAAGGGGCTTTGCGGAGGTCTGCCGGAGACACGGTGTATTGCTTCTGGTTGACAACGCTCACGGGGCATATCTGCATTTTTTGCCGGAGTCTAAGCATCCTCTTGATTTGGGTGCGGATATGTGCTGTGACTCGGCGCATAAAACACTGCCGGTACTGACGGGAGGAGCATATTTGCATATATCCGCAGATGCGCCGCCGGTACTATCTGAAAATGCAGAAAGAGCGATGTCTCTGTTCTCATCTACAAGTCCGTCATACCTGATTCTACAGTCGCTTGACATGGCAAACCGGTATCTGGCGGATAATTACCGCGTCAGACTGGCCGCGGTTTCTGAACGTATTTCTGAATTAAAGTCTGCCTTGAAGGACAAGGGATTTGTGCTTATAGGCGAGGAGTCTTTAAAGCTTACCGTCGCGCCTAAGCTGTATGGGTATACGGGAGATGAGCTTGCGGAAATATTGTATTCCCATAATATATACTGTGAGTTTTCAGATCCTGATTATATCGTTTTCATGTTTACTCCCGAGATTGATTTTTCCGAAATGGATTTTTTTGAAAGGGTAATGCTTTCTGTCGAAAAAAGAGCGTGTATCAGAGATAAAATGCCTGAAATAGCTTTTCCGGAAAGGGTAATGACGGTGCGTCAGGCGATGCTATCGGGAGCATGCGTTTTACCTGTCGAAGAGTGCTTTGGCAGAGTTCTTGCCGCGGAAAATGTCGCATGTCCTCCTGCTGTTCCTGTCGTTGCATGCGGAGAAAAAATTGATGAAGCTGCAATACGAGCGTTTCGTTATTATGGTATAAAAGAGTGCCGCGTAGTTATAAGCTCAACGCGGAGATTGCCGAAATCGTGGCACGGGAACAGGTGCTGAGGGATGAGATTGATAAGATTGTGAAGGAGATTGAGGGGTAAATGATATTAAAACTTGTTCAGGATATAAGAAAATCATTGGAAAAAGACTTGTACTTTGCTGCACTAATTTCGGCGATTATATTGCCTGATATTTGCGGAAAAGTTGAATTTCCAGAAGAAAAGAGCAGCAGAAAAAGATATATATTATGGTACGATAAAGAAATAGGTAAATACGAAAAAAATCCTAATGATAAAGTAAATATGCCGTATTTATCTGGAGAAGTAATTTACAATTTAAGATGTTCCTTATTGCATGAAGGCAATCCTAATGTAAACAATGATAAACTAAATTCAGACGATAAAATAGATCATTTTTCTTTGGTGATTGAAAAGTCAAAACCTTTTGATATTTACTCTGATTCCAGCGCAATAATGGATTTTAAAAAAAGTAACATTCGGAAATATGAGATGAATGTGAGAAGCATATGTATAAAACTGTGTAATACAGCAGAATCATATTACAAGGAGAACAAAGACAAATTTCATTTCAACTATGAAATTATTGATCGGGATGAAACTGCCCCTCATTTCTCTCCTATCGATATGAAAAATGCGTGTGAGCAATTAGCAAAAAACAATGAATTAAGATAGTGAAATGAGCAAATTAGAGGAATTAATACAAGAGCTTTGTCCGAATGGCGTGGAATATAAAACGCTTGGCGAAATTGCTACCATTGCGCGTGGTGGCAACTTCCAGAAAAAGGACTATTGCGAAGTTGGCGTACCATGTATTCACTATGGACAGATTTACACACAATACGGCTTGTTTACGGATAGTACATTAAGCTATATCAGCCCCGAAGTTGCGAAAAAACAAAAAATGGCTATGCCTAATGATATCATCATGGCAGTTACAAGCGAAAATATTGATGATGTATGTAAATGTGTTGCATGGTTAGGCGCGGAGCAAATTGCAGTTAGCGGTCATACTGCAATCATTCATCACAATCAGAATACAAAGTTTTTGACTTACTACTTCCATACGGCTATGTTCCATGAGCAAAAGAGGAAATTGGCACATGGAACAAAAGTTATTGAGGTTACTCCCAATAAGCTGAATGGAATTAAGATCCCGATTCCCCCGCTGCCAGTACAGAGCGAAATTGTCCGGATTCTGGACAATTTCACAGAGCTTACAGCGGAGCTGCAAGAGGAGCTGCAAGCGAGAAAGAAGCAGTATGAGTATTATAAAAGCAATTTGTTGTCATTTGAGACAAGGACGCCATACAAATCGTTATCTGATGTTGCTGATGTTTTTGATTCCTTGCATCAAACTCCAGAGTATATCCAAAGTGGGTTTAGTATGATAAGAGTTCAAGATATAAAAGGTGCTTACATAGACACAGAAAACACTTTGAAAGTTAGCAAAGAAGTATTTTCAAAATTTGTGAAAAAGTATAGACCACAAAAGGATGATATTATTGTTTCGAGAGTGGGATCATATGGAAATTTTGCGTTAGTACCCAACGATGATTGTTGTCTTGGACAAAATGTTGCGATTATTCATCCTAATATATGCAAACGGTTTCTTTTTTACATTTTGAATTCTTTAGAGGTCAAACAATGGATAGATAAAAATGTTAAAGGGGCAAGTCAAAAATCTTTTAGTCTTGCAGATATTAGGAGAATACCAATTCCTATTCCATCACTTGAAGAACAAGCCCGCATTGTCTCCATCCTCGACCGCTTCGATGCTCTTTGCAACGACCTTACTAGCGGTCTCCC
>CABPZV010000049.1 GCA_902462015.1 uncultured Eubacteriales bacterium
ATCAAATGCCACTATATATTATAAAACAAATAATAATAATATTTATAAAATCGAACTATCCGATGGTGCAGGAAAAGCTATAGCTTTAGGTGGAACTGATTTGAATCCACAAAATTGGACTATGTCAATTAATGAGATAGTCGATTCATTTGTTGAAAAGTACACAAATAATAAACTATTAGAAGTACCGCATCCATATTTAAAAGTTACAATAGCCAATGATAAGGCGGTATGCTTATTGTTTTCTGAAGATAAAAAAGGATATATAGAAGAAGTAGTTTTTCCATTAACGTAAAATGAATAAGTAGTAATAGTTATTTAAACAAAATCATCGGGCATGTTGGGGATCTGTCCAATGATTTTCATATATATAAAAACAAATTTAAAACAATGTGATGAAAAAAGCTATCTTGATGATTTTGACGAATTTGTCTCAAAGTTTTACGGACATCACTTGTGGAGTGATTATTACAATGATACATATGATAAAGATTTCTGTAATGATAAACAATTTAAGAAGTATTTGACAGATGAAGAATATAGCTATATAGAATGTTTTAACGAGAAATATCATCCTGCCTTCTGGGGATCTTATCATTTTGGCTTTTACACTAAAACTGGACAGGTGTGGTTTTACAAACAAGAGTTTCTTTCGGATGATTATATATTGATGAAAACTAAAAGGGCTAAAGAATATGATGATACAATAGAGTATTTGGATTCCGGTTGGATTTGCTATATTTATAATTAAGTTGTTGGTTTGGCTAAGGTGAAATTTATGAAAATTCAAAATATTAGTAACTATGTATATTCTAACTGCGAAACATATCCGTCACTTGGAATACTGAAATCTGTTTTTTTTCTTTTTAGTTTTCTTGGAATTTTTACGATAATACCGAGTATAGTTGCCAAAAAATTTGTAGCGTTCGGTTTTTTAGCATCGATAATAATAATCTATGTAATATCACTATTGATTTTTCAAAGAAGATGTAAAGTTCCGTATTTTATTTTGTGTCCAGCATCCAAAGCAGTATTAGGGACATTTATTTCCCTATATTTTTTGTTTTTTACTTTGTGGATATTAGAAATTCAAGAAAAAGCCGCTCCTGCCTATGTATTATTGTTAGTATTTAGTTATATCATTATATTGGCATTGCTTTTTGCAATTACAATAACATGTGTTAAAAAGGGTGTGTACAGAAAAACAAATAAAAAAAGAAAAAAAGGGATTAATTATACTATTATAGCATCGTGTTCCAGTCTTGGATTTTTTAGTGCAAAAATATTATCCGATTCATTCAATAAAGATATTGCAATTATAATTAGTGTATTGATATTTTTCGGCGTTGCTATTTGCGGTGCTTCAGGAACAACTGATTTCTTAAAATGCTACTTCATATTAAAATATCCGGTAGTGAGTGAACAACAGTGGAAAAAAGGCGCCGAAAATCTTATAAATCACGAAAAGAAAATGACAGCAGAAAAAAAGTTTTTACTTACAATCTTTTTGATTCTGCTATTTTTAATAATAATTGGATGTTTTGGGCATTTTATAGCAAAACACTGAAATTTATTTTAACTTGGATTTCGCTTTATGAATATTTGCAATTCTACTATATTTACATAACCAACGTACAGACCGAGAGACTTGCCGGTTGGTTTTAGGAAGAAATCTATTGTTGAATATGGAAAAGAAGGAACTGCATGGATTGGTGATAGGGTTGTTGAAATTGGAGGATGGATTGGTGATCAGTGGAATGGACTTTGGTAACGCTTTTATATTGTTCCTAAAATGTAAAGGAGTACATTATTGATGGATTTGGATAATATAAAATGTTATGTAAAAAAATATTCTGAGGCATATATGCCTTTGTCCAGTATTAAAGCAATGGCCGGTGTGTATATCTTTATAGGAATTATCTCATTGGTGGCTGGAATAGTTACTCGTAAATATATTGTTTTATCTATAACAGTGACGTTAACCATACTTTACGTAATGGGTGTAAATATATTAGAGCGAAAAATAACATCTGTTTCCTATTATCAAAGGTTCTTGTTTTCTGGCATTTCTTCTTTGTTTATGTCCATGTTTTTTCTATTGATTCCATATTTGTTGATAGAAACAGGAGCGGTGCTAAATAAAACAAAACAAATATTATATTCTACTATTTTAGGCCTGGCATGGATATTAGCTGTATTTCTGATTTTCGGTTTTAAAATCTATAATATAAAAAAAGGAAACTACAGAAAGATAAAAAATGTGAGAAAAAATAGAGCGGGATTGGCTACTGCGTCATCAATGGGAGCAATTGCTGGAATTTCGTTTATGAAAATAGTCTCAAAATGGATGACGCAAGAGATAGCCCTACATGTTGTTATTATACTATCTTTTTTTGTATCAGTATTAGCTGCCCTTGGTATTCCACATCTATTAATAAGTTATTTCGTTAAAAAGTATTCGATACCTGGAGAATCAATCACTGTTAAGCGGCGTAATAGAGCAAAACCAATAAGACATCCTGTATTAAGAAAAACAATAAAAATTATGGCAATTGCAATATTGGTTATACTTATTATTGTAATAATACTCGGCGTCCTTATAGACAAAGGAATTTTAAAATAATCATATTAAATACTTGTTTTAACTTATATTATGGCGTTCTAAATAGGAACACCCGGTAAAAACGGGGGTTCCTATTATACTATCTTCGAAGTTGACTTGCACATCTTGTAATATACTCCGGATTAATATCTCCAATTTTCTGAATTTCACTGTTTGAAAAAATCCCCATTTCTGTCAATGCCTCGTCATATTCTTGGTCTGCAATATCATCAGCAATAGTCACATATGGAACCCCATTTTTTAGGTACGCGGAATACCCCTCACGTTATTTTTCACTTATTGAAATCTATTCGGTAAAAAAACATATTTTTTCAAAATCCTCTTGACAAAATGAAATGTTGAGAATATAATATAACAGTGTTATATAACAATGTTATAAGGAGTCAGTAAAATGGACAAGGCGGAACAGACAACATTTGAGAAAATTCATGCGGCGGCGAAGCAGGAATTTTTAATCAAAGGCTTTAAGTCCGCCTCGCTGCGGAATATCGTCAAGACGGCAGGTGTGACAACAGGCGCTTTTTACGGATACTTTTCCAGCAAAGAAGCTCTATTTGCTTCTATTGTAGAGCCTCACGCTGCAGCGGTTATGGGCAGGTTCATGACGACACAGACAGAATTTGCCGAGCTGCCTAAGGAAGAGCAACCGGAGCATATGGGAAAAGAATCCGCCGAATGTGTGGATTGGATGATTGACTATATGTACGAACATTATGAGGATTTTAAAATCTTGATTTGCTGCGCAGACGGAACTTCATATGAACATTTTATTGATTCGATGGTAGAGGTGGAGGTAGAATATACCTTTCGGTATATCGAAGTATTGAAAAGCCTCGGCAAAGATGTGCCGGAGATCGGCTGTGAGCTCTGCCATATGATTGCAGACGGTATGTTTGAGGGCGTTTTTGAAGTGATTCGTCATGATATGCCGAAAGATCAGGCAAAAATTTTTATTGCGCAGCTTCGTGAGTTTTATACCGCAGGCTGGATGAAAATTATGGGGCAGTAAAGTCCTTTAATTTTTTATGCAATGGTTAGCATGTGCTAACCCGAATACGGATATTAGAAGCTGCTGAAGCGGTTTTCTGTATCATAAAAATATATTATAAGGAGGACTGAAAGTGAAAAAGAATAAAAATCTTTCAGAGCTTATGAGTTATGCAGGTAAGCATCGGTATCTTACCTATTTATCGCTCATTTTATCTGTCATCAGTGCAGTATTTGCTTTGCTACCGTTTGTCTTTATTTTCTTTATAGTTAAAGAAATTATAGAGGTTTCTCCGAACTATTCGGATGCGGTAAGCGTCGTCCGCAACGGCTGGATGGCTGTGTTGTTTGCCCTGATTTCTATTTTCATTTATGTAAGTGCGCTGATGTGTTCCCATAAGTCCGCATTTCGTATCGCTGGAAATCTGCGTAAAACGCTAATGTCACATATCTCAAAGCTGCCGCTGGGATTTATCGGAGAAATGGGCAGCGGTAAAATTCGGCGTATTGTAAACGAAAGCAGCGCTGCAACCGAAACCTATCTTGCTCATCAGCTCCCGGATATGGCAGGAGCAATCGCCACGCCGCTTGGTATGATCATCATGCTGTTTTTGTTTGACTGGCGCTTTGGACTGATATGTCTTGTTCCGGTTATTCTCGGCTTTGCGGCTATGTTTAAAATGGCGGGGCCGAAAATGGCGGAGGATATGAAAAACTATCAGAACGCCCTTGCCGATATGAACAACGAAGCGGTCGAATATGTGCGCGGTGTTCCTGTAGTCAAAACCTTCGGTCAGACAGTATATACCTTCAAACGCTTTAAAGGTTCAATAGACAGCTATTATAAATTCTGCATTGCCTACTGCAAAAAATGCCGTATGCCGATGCTTCTCTATACCGTTTTCATAAACAGCTCCTTTGCCTTTTTAATCACTGTAGCGCTGATTCTGGCAGGCGGCGAAGCGGTAATGCAATCGATTATGCTCAGTCTTGTTTTCTATGTGATTTTTACACCTGTGATCTCTACTTCTATGACGAAGGTTCTGTTTATGAGCGAGAATGGAATGATCGTAGCCGACGCTCTTACTCGTATTCATTCGATTCTTGATCTGAAATCCCTGCCAGATGCACATAAGCCAGAATTGCCGAAAGATAACTCGGTGGAATTCACCAATGTTACTTTCCGATACAGTGGTGCGAAAACCGATGCGATCCGTGATATTTCATTTGATGTTAAGCCTGGAGAAACCGTCGCACTGGTGGGACCTTCCGGCGGAGGAAAAACAACAGTTGCAGGACTTATTTCCCGCTTTTGGGATGTAAATGACGGTGTGATTAAAATCGGAGGCGTCAATGTAAAGCATATCAAAAAATCTGAGCTGATGGAAACCGTATCCTATGTTTTTCAAGACAGCAGATTGCTAAAAACCTCGATTTTAGATAATGTGAGAATGGCAAAACCGGATGCTTCCCGTAAAGAGGTGGAAAATGCACTGCACAAAGCGCAGTGTGATGACATTATCGCAAAACTTCCCAACGGTATCGATACAGTGATCGGAACGAAAGGCGTTTATCTGTCAGGAGGTGAACAGCAGCGCATTGCGATTGCGCGTGTTATGCTTAAGAATGCTCCCATTATTATTCTGGACGAAGCGACCGCCTTTGCCGATCCCGAAAACGAATTTCTTGTACAGCGCGCCTTTGAGGAGCTGGCAAGGGATAAGACCGTGATTATGATTGCACATCGTTTGACTACAGTCAGAAACGCAGACAGAATTTTTGCTTTAAAGAACGGAAGAATTGAAGAATCCGGTACGCACAGTAGGCTTGTGGACAGCGGCGGACTGTATTCAAAGATGTGGCAGGATTATCAAACTTCGGTCAGCTGGAAGGTTGGAGGTGCACGATGATAAACAGAATAATGAAAAGATTTGCGCTCTCACGTGAAGGTGCGAAGGGACTTATACGTGCTATTGCTGCGTGTACGGTCGGCGATATAGTACTGATGTTTCCGGTTGGACTTTTATACTTTTTAGTGAGTGATTTTCTTGACGGAGCCGTGCCGAAAAATCACTATGCGTTATACGGCGTCGGAATTGCCGCGGCTCTTCTTCTGATTTTCCTTTCGGAGCTTTGGAAGTATAATGCCACTTATTTCTCTACATATCGGGAATCCGGCAGATGCAGAATTCGGCTTGCTGAAAAGCTCCGTCGTCTGCCGCTTTCGTTCTTCGGGAAAAAGGATTTGGCGGATCTTACAAATACTATGCTGGGAGATGTGGCGACAACCGAACAGATGTTCTCCCATTATGTTCCTCAGTTTTACGCGTCCATAATTTCCACCTGCCTGATTGCGGTCAGTCTGTTCTTTTACGATTGGCGCCTTGCTCTTGCGGCTCTTTGGGTTTTGCCTGTAGCGCTTTTGATCGTCGGTTTATCCAAAAGGGCACAGAATTATTTCAGCCGCAGGCAGAATGCGGCACAAATCGCCGTGCAGGACGGCGTCCAGGAATGCCTTGAGACTGTGCGGGATCTGAAATGCAACAATGCGGAAGAAGAATATCTGCACGGATTATATAAAAAGATCGATATCTTGGAAAGCCGGCATATGAAAAGTGAACTTGGCACTGCCATGTTTGTGGTTCCGGCGCAGATGATTCTGAAGCTTGGTATTGCGACGGTAGCTCTTGTGGGCAGTATGCTCCTGATTAACGGGACACTTACACTTATTACTTTCTTTATGTTTATGCTTGTCGTTTCAAGAATTTATGAGCCGATGTCCTTCTCTCTACAGAATTTAGCAGCGATGAATTCTCTGCAAATTAATATTGATCGTATGAATGAAATTGAAAACTGCAGGGAGCAGGACGGAAATGGAGAATTTAAACCGAATGGGTATGATATTGCGTTTGAAAACGTTGGATTTGCATATACCGGAGATGAAACGGTACTTCAAAATGTATCCTTTAAAGCTAAGCAGGGCGAGGTAACGGCGCTCATCGGCCCGTCGGGCGGAGGCAAATCCACGGCAGCAAAGCTGGCTGCAAGATTTTGGGATGTGGACAAGGGTAGAATAACAATTGGTGGTGTAGATGTAAAAACCGTTGATCCTGAGCAGCTTCTGACTGCGTTCTCCATAGTTTTTCAGGATGTCACGCTCTTTAATAATACTGTAATGGAAAATATACGTATCGGAAGAAAAGATGCAACAGACGAAGAAGTCGTAGAGGCGGGAAGACTGGCAAACTGCGATGAATTTGTGGAAAAACTGCCGGAGAAGTGGAACAGCAATATCGGAGAAAACGGCAGCGCGCTTTCCGGCGGCGAACGGCAGCGTATTTCCATTGCACGCGCTTTTCTGAAGAATGCTCCCATTATTCTGCTTGATGAAGCGACTGCCTCTCTCGATGTAGAAAATGAGACAGCGATTCAGTCGGCGCTCTCCCGTCTGATCAAAGACAAAACCGTCCTTTTGATCGCCCACCGGATGCGAACTGTTTCCGGCGCGGATAAGATTGTTGTACTGTCCCAGGGAACGGTAGCGGAGCAGGGGCAGCCTGAAAAGCTCCTCGCCCAAAACGGTATTTACACCCGTATGGTAAAATTACAGACAGAAAGTCAGGACTGGACTTTAGGATAAAAGAAATATTCTGCACAGAGTCGATCTCATATGACCGGCTCTGTTTTTATACGAACTTTTTTAAAAATTTGACCGATGCATCTTGACAAAAATGGAATGACTGTGATATACTATAATATTGAGTTAGCAACCGATAACTTGCATCGGTTGCTTCATTTACGGCGATCGGTTAGCTTACGCTAACTTGCGGAAGGTTATGAGGTGACACTATATGACGGATAACAGGGGCTTTTGGGAAAGCTGGGCTAAGCGGTATGATCGTTTTATGGCCAGCGACCGCAAAATTTATGGAAAATTGGCCGGCAGAATGAAGCATACGCTGAATCGAACTATGACTGTACTGGAGCTGGCCTGCGGAACGGGGCTTTTGTCGGTACAGCTTGCCGGAAGTGTGAAGCTGCTGGAGGCAACGGACTTTTCTGCGGAGATGATAAAACAGGCGAAGTCAAAGCCGCGCTCATCCCGTCTAAATTTCTCAGTGCAGGACGCAACAAATCTTCCATATGCTGCGGAAACCTTCGACGCGGTAATCATCTCAAACGCTTTACATATTATGCCGCACCCTGAGAAAGCGCTATCGGAAATAAGACGAGTGCTGAAACGGGAGGGGCTGTTGATTGCACCTACCTTTACAGCAGCAGGCAGCTTCTTCGGTAGATTGAAAGTACGGCTTATGGAGCTTTCAGGTTTTAGAGTTTTTCATAAATGGACGCCTGAAAATTATCTAAGCTTTTTAAGAGACAACGGATTCGTAGTGACTGACAGTTATATCTATGGCGGCACGCTGAAACTTACTTATGCTGAAGCAAAAATTATGGAGTAATCTATAAGAAAGGATAGAATGATGCAATGTCAGATCAAGAGAAAAATTTTTTAGAGATAATGAATTTGAAGAAATCTTTTGGAAGCGGCGAGACAAAACAGGAGGTTCTTCGCGGCATGAGTCTTTCGGTTGCAAAAGGAGAGTTTTGTGTCCTGCTTGGGCCGTCCGGTTCCGGGAAGTCCACGCTGCTGAATATAATCGGCGGAATAGACAGCGCCGATTCCGGTTACATATCTATAGGCGGCGATAAGCTGGAGGATTTAGGTGAAAAGCGGCTTACGCAGTACCGCAGGAAGCATCTTGGCTATGTTTTCCAGATGTACAATCTGATCGGAAATCTTAATGTAAAGGAAAATATTGAGGTTGGTGCGTATTTGTCAGACGCCCCTTTGGACATCGACGAACTGCTTCATACGCTTGGCCTATATGAGCATCGGCACAAACTTCCAAATCAGCTTTCCGGCGGTCAGCAGCAGCGTGTATCAATCGGCAGGGCCATCGTTAAAAATCCTGACATTCTATTGTGCGACGAGCCTACCGGCGCGTTGGACTATACCACGTCAAAAGAAATTCTAAAGCTGATCGAAGAAATCAACGCTAAATATAAAAATACCGTAATTATAGTCACGCATAACGAAGCGATCAAAGAAATGGCGGATCATATTGTCAAACTAAGAGACGGCAAGGTTCGGCTGAATGAAATCAATGCACACAAGATCTCAGCCTCTGAGCTTGAATGGTAAGGAGAGCTGCGGATATGAAACGTAAAATAAAAAATCCGCTGCTGAGGCGGATTCCCAGGGAGCTCTTAGGGGACTGGCGTAAATATCTTGTTGTCAGCCTCTTTCTGATCCTTACTATAGGATTCGTGTCCGGCATGTATGTGGCGAACGAAAGCATGCTTACTGCGGCAGATAGCGGCGCGGATACATATAAGCTTGAGGACGGACATTTCGAGCTTGACGAAAAGGCGGACGCAAGACTGCTTTCCGCAATTGCCGCCGGAGAAAAGGCGGATGTTAAGACCTACTATCTGGAAAAAGCAAAACAAGAGCTTGATGAAAAATTTGAGAGTGAATTTAATGAAGAATTTACAAAAGAATTTGACTCAAAATTTTTAGAAAGTTTTGATGAATCTTTTAAATCTCAAGTAAAAAATTCGCTTTTGGCGCAGGGGCTGGATGAATCCGCTGCCTCCGCTATGCTGTCTACGGCAATAGAACAGGCAGAACAAAGCGGCGCTTATAAAGAAGCATACGACAATGCCTACAGAGAGGCGTATGGCTCCGCTTATGACGAAGCATACAAGGAAGCATATGACGAGGCGTGGGACAGAATCCTTGAGGAAATTGATGATAAATATGCGGAAGCGGAAGATAAATATCAGCTGAACGATTCCGGTTTTCAGGCAGTTCCGGTAAATATTTATGAAAATTTCTATCGGAATGAGGAGGAGGACAATAATAACGACGGTGCGGCGGACGGGACCGTTCGTGTCTATGCCCAAACGGATACTGTAAACTTGGCGTGTCTTATGGACGGACGTTTGCCGGACGGTGCAGACGAAATTGCCATTGACCGTATGCATGCGGATAATGTTGGCGTAAAAGTCGGCGACAGCATTACTGTCGGTAAGAAGACATGGAAGGTAGTCGGACTGATTTCTTTTGTCAACTATTCCACACTTTATGAAAAAAGTACTGATTTTATGTTTGATGCCTTGAAATTCAACGTGGCAATGGTCACAGATGAGGGCTTTGCCAGCCTTGAAAAGCCGGTTCATTATGCCTACGCGTGGCGCTATAAAAATGCTCCGGCAAGCGAAAATGATGAAAAAAAGCTTGCTGATGATTTTTTGAAAGCAGTGCTGACACAGACCGTTGTCGGGGAAAATGAACTTGCGGATTATCTCCCGGCGTATGCAAATCAGGCTATCCACTTTGCCACTGACGATATGGGGTCTGATAAAGCAATGGGAGGTGTGCTTTTAGATATTCTGATAGTTATCATTGCCTTTATTTTCGCTGTGACTATCAGTAATACCATCACAAAGGAATCGAAAACAATCGGAACACTGCGCGCTTCCGGCTATACCCGGTTCGAGCTGCTCCGGCATTACCTAACTATGCCGGTGATTGTTACACTAATTGCGGCGGCAGTTGGAAATCTGCACGGTTACACCGTGTTTAAAAAGGTTGTGGTTTCCATGTACTATAACAGCTACAGTCTTCCCATATATAAAACGATTTGGAATCCAGCTGCCTTTTTCAAGACTACACTCATCCCGCTGGCGCTGATGTTTGTTGTCAATCTTGTAGTTATTGCTGGGAAAATGAAGCATACGCCACTTGAGTTTCTGCGGCAGGATTTGAAAAAAAGCAGACACAAAAAAGCAATACGTCTGCCGCGCTGGAAATTTTTCAGCCGTTTTCGTATACGTATCATTTTTCAGAATATACCGAATTATCTCATTCTGTTTTTTGGAATCTTTTTTGTGATGGTTATGCTGGCAATGGCAATTGGTATGCCGGACACGCTGGATTATTACAAGGAAAACGTAGGCGGCATGATGTTTGCAAATTATCAGTATGTGCTTAAATCCTGTGATGATTCGGACGGAAATCGGATATTTACGTCAAATGATACTGCCGAAGCATTCGGTATGAAGTCACTGCAAAGAAAGAGCGAAGCCATCAACGAAGATATTTCGGTCTACGGAATTTCAGACGGAAGCCGTTATGTTCAAATCAACGGGCTGGACGTCCTTGAAAAGGGTGAGGTTTATATCTCTAACTCCTTCCGGGATAAATACGGTATATCCATCGGCGATATGGTAACGCTTGATGAAAAGTATGAAAACAAGCATTACGAATTTAAGGTCGCCGGATTTTATGACAAATCCCTGAGCATTTCGGTATTTATGCCGATGGAGCACTTCCGATCTTCCTTTGATTTGGATGAAGATGAATTTACGGGCTTTTTGTCGGATACGGAAATCACGGATATTAGTGAGGACAATATTGCTGCCGTTATTACCGAGCATGACATCACGAAAATGTGCGACCAGCTCGATCATTCGATGGGCTCATATATGCAGTATTTTCAGGTTTTGTGTATTCTTCTCTCAGCTGTGATGATCTATCTGCTCACCAAGATTATCATTGAGAAAAACGAAAACGCTATTTCCATGACTAAAATCCTCGGCTATGAAAACGGCGAAATTGCAAGACTGTACCTGCTTTCTACTACAATAGTTTTAGTTATTGCCGACGCAGTCAGCGTTTTCCTTGGCTCACTTGTTATGAGTGCGGCGTGGAAAATGATTATGTTCAGCTACAGCGGATGGTATTCTTTTGAGATGAATCTGGTAGGATATCTGAAAATGTTTCTGTTCGTGCTGATCGGGTATCTAATTGTTCTGGCCTTTGATTTCAGACGCATCAAAAAGATCCCGATGGACGAAGCGCTGAAAAATGCTGAATGATTTTTCATTGCCTCACGGTCTTGTCCTGCCGGATTTGATGACAGTATAGTTTTTCTCGTGATAATATCGGCGACATATTTATTGCAATAAATTATTGACTGTTGATAAAATTTTAGTTATAATGTTAGAGCTATATGCAGGGCATCACCTGTCTGACAGGTGTCGCATATAAGTTATCGGCCGGCGTCTTGCCGGCCGATAAGGTGCCAACTGACAAGGGTTAGTCTCCAAGACTCGGACGGCTTGCTTTTTTCTATGGCGGTATAGTCTGTCGCAGAGATATGGAAGGACAGGATTTCAGCTATTATTGCAAAGGCGGTGTGCTAAATGAAGGAAGTGTTGTTCCCGTACGGTAAAGAAAAAATAAGTTATCAATTTAAGGACGAAGAGCTTGCAGGTTTGCTTGAATCATCAATCAACGATTATTCACCCGAGTTAAATGCTTCGGAACTGATTGAAGAGGCAATAAGAAACCCTGTAGGCTGCGGCCGCTTGAGCGAACTTGCAAAGGAAAAGAAAAACATTGTAATTATTGCAAGCGACCATACCCGGCCTGTCCCCAGCAAACTTATCATTCCTGCGGTACTTAAGGAAATAAGAAGTACAAATCCGGATGCAAACATTACAATTCTTATTGCAACAGGATGCCATCGTGACACGACAAATGCTGAGCTTACTTATAAGTTCGGCGAGAAAATTACAGCCGATGAGCACATCTGTGTTCATAATTGCGATGATCGGAAGGGAATAATAAACATCGGAAAATTGCCCTCAGGCGGTGATTGTGAAATCAATTCGATTGCATACAATGCCGATCTTTTAGTTGCAGAAGGTTTTATTGAGCCGCATTTCTTTGCCGGCTTTTCGGGAGGAAGAAAAAGTGTATTGCCTGGAGTGGCAGGAAGATCGACCGTACTTGCTAATCATTGCTCGGAATTTATAGATAATCCGCATTCAAGAACCGGTATTCTTGAAAACAATCCA
>CABPZV010000050.1 GCA_902462015.1 uncultured Eubacteriales bacterium
AGGTTGTCGAACAGGAAAATAAGCTTGATTTCAATGAACTTGAGCAGGAAGCTTTCTCCGGAATGAGAACAATTGTAATAAAATAAAAATACACCGTTGCTATTTACTTATTGTTAATTTTTTTCTTCCTTAATATTTTACTTAAAAATAACACTTGACAAGCACAGAGGATTGTATTACAATATTAACGGTATGATGCTTGTGTTATAAAGGCTTAAGCCTTATGTCACAGTTGATTTTTTATAGATTATTATATAGAGCGATGTCACAAAATGTACATTCGCGCGTTGTTTCGCTGTCGCGCTCTGAGAATACGGCGGTTTTTACATAGATGTATACAAAATTTTTTACTATATACTGGTTTTATACATGGAAAGAAAGATAATAAGTCAGGTAGAAGATTACTGCCGGAAAATTATTACTGTCTGTTTTGTGTAAGAAGATTGTAAAATTTTTATTGTAGTCTTAAGAGGAGAACCGAAGAGGTATCAAAGGCTAACCTAAAAATAGATTTGCTTCAGCGATTTATATTCATTTTCTATATCTTTTACTGGCTGTACTGCGGCTGTAAAAAGAATCACGTCATATCATGGCGCATTCTTTTTATATGCGGCAGTTTTTTATTATTAAATCAGAAGATGGAAAGCTTTTGTACTTAATTATGTATGATGTTTAGTTTGCTTTCCGTGTAAATTCAAAAGAATCCGATTTGATTTTTGCGGATTTATTAATCAATTTTGACATTTGGAAAAAAAGGTTCAAGGAGGTGCTTTATGAATCCTATATTAGGTGTAGTAATTACAATTATTGCATTTATAGTCGGTTTAGGTGCCGGCGCATTTGCCGGAATTACATACCGAAAAAAGGTTGCTGAAGCTGAAATAGGCTCAGCCGAGGTTCAGGCAAAGAAAATTATTGACGAAGGTATCAAGCAGGCGGAAACCAAGAAAAAAGAGCTTTTGCTTGAGGCGAAAGAGGATATTATTCGCGCGAAGAACGATAACGAGCGAGATATGAAGGAAAGAAGGGCTGAACTTACACAGCTTGAAAAGAGGCTTGTGTCGAAGGAAGAATCTATCGACAGAAAAATGGAAAGTCTTGAGCATAAGTCTGAAACTCTGAATCGCAAAATCAAGGAAAATTCTGATCTTCAGGAAGAAATTAAGAAAATAAGAGATTCTGAGCTTTCAAGGCTTGAGCATGTCGCCGGGCTTACCGCCGCCGAAGCGAAGGAGGAAATGCTTTCAAAAATAGAAGATGAAGTTCGCCATGAAACGGCAATGCGTATTATTGAAATTGAAAGTGAAATGCGGGAAAACGCAGAGCTGAAAGCGAAGGAGATAATTTCGCTGGCAATTCAGCGCTGTGCGGCTGATTATTCTTCTGAGGCGACGGTCTCTGTTGTTCCGCTTCCCAGCGACGACATGAAAGGCCGTATTATAGGCCGGGAAGGAAGAAATATCCGTACTATAGAGACTCTTACGGGGGTTGATCTTATAATTGATGATACTCCGGAGGCGATCACTCTTTCGAGCTTTGATCCGGTCAGACGTGAGGTCGCAAGAATTGCTCTTGAAAAACTGATTACAGACGGACGGATTCATCCTTCAAGAATTGAAGAGATGGTGGAAAAGGCAAAGCGCGAGGTGGATTTATCGATAAAACAGGCAGGAGAACGCGCAACCTTTGATACCGGAATTCATGGAATCAATAATGAGCTTATTAAAATTTTGGGAAGACTCAAATTCCGTACAAGCTACGGACAAAATGTCTTGGTACATTCAATTGAGGTAGCGCATCTTTCGGGAATTATAGCAGATGAACTCGGAGTAGACAGTACCTTGGCAAAGCGCGCCGGACTTCTTCACGATATAGGAAAGGCATTGACTCAGGAGGTCGAGGGTTCGCACGTTCAGTTAGGCGTTGATATTGCTAAAAAATATAAAGAAAATAAAGACGTTATTCACGCGATTGAAGCTCATCACAATGATGTTGAACCGCGTACAATAATTGCTATGATTGTACAGGCGGCAGACGCGATTTCTGCAGCACGTCCCGGTGCGCGCCGCGAAGATCTGGACAATTATATCAAGCGTCTGCAGAAGCTTGAAGAAATATCTGAAAGCTTTGACGGAGTTGAGAAAGCATATGCTATTCAGGCAGGACGCGAGATACGTATTATGGTTAAGCCTGAAGAGGTCAACGACGAGCAAATGGTGCTTGTAGCCCGTGATATAGTAAAGAAAATAGAGTCGGAGCTTGAGTATCCGGGTCAGATTAAAATAAATGTAATCCGGGAAAGCAGGGCAATAGATTACGCAAAATAATGTTTTCTTTTTAGATTTACTATCTGTACTGTCTTTTTCGCTAAATAAGAACTGATAATAAAAATATTCCCCTTTTTATAATGTCGCTCTTCGAAGGTAATATTTTTCTTTGGGATGGCTGGTTTATGAAAAGGGGTAATTTTTTAGAAATGATTTTTGAAATGTTATATGTATCAGTTTCTGTGTATTATTTGCACACTTTCCAAAAAGATGTATTTATGTCTGTTGAAAGGTATATAAACACTGATGAAAAAAAATACGCTTAGAGTTCTTGCGCTCGGGGATATAGTAAGTCCGGGCGCGGTGTCAGAAATTTCCGCCCGGCTGTGGAGATTCAGAGAGGAAAAGGGCATTGACTTTGTTATTGCAAACGGAGAAAACGCATGCACCGGCAACGGGCTTGATCCCGCGAGCGCTAAGAAATTACTGACTTCGGGGGTTGATATAATAACATCCGGAAATCATATCTGGAGAAAAAAAGAAATGCACTCCTGGCTTGACGAAAGCCATCCGGTACTTCGTCCGGCAAACTATCATGCTACGGCTCCGGGAGACGGACATATAATCATGGAGGTGTGCGGATATCGTTTATTGGCTATTAATGTACTTGGAATAATTTATATGGAACCTCTTGAAAATCCTATAAGATGTATTTCCAGAATTCTGGATTATTATAACGGACGTTATGATTTTGCGGTACTTGATATACATGCGGAGGCTACATCTGAGAAAATTGCAATTGGAAGATGCTTTGACGGAAGGATTTCGATTGTATATGGCACACATACGCATGTTCAGACTGCAGACGAGTGTATTCTGCCAAACGGAACTGGGTACATAACCGATCTTGGAATGTGCGGTCCTGACAATTCGGTACTTGGTGTCCGTACTGAGAAAATAATAGAGCGGCTTACAACGTCGATGCCGGTACGGTTTGAATTTGCCGAGGGACATATAACAATGCACGGAGCCATATTTGATATAGATATTTCGGATTTTAAATGTAAGCAGGTAGAGAGAGTTGTATTCTGAGTCTCGTCAAAAAATCTTGTTCCCGGTGAGCTTTGATTATTTTTAATATTCTTGAGTTAAGGAGGCCTTTGCAGGAAAGGGCGTGGTAATTATATGAAAACTTCTTTTTTAAGGTGGGCAATTGAGCGCGGTGAATTTGACAATCAGTTTTCTAAGCTTTATGGAAACGATGTGCTCGGCTGTCAAAAGAACAGGTATATTTCTGCGATAGATAAATTTTCGATAAAGTACGGAGACGGAAGGGTTGACAATAATATTCATGTTTTTTCTGTTCCCGGACGCAGTGAAATATGCGGAAATCATACCGATCACAACTGCGGAATGGTAATTGGCTGCGCGGTAGACATAGATCTGATTTTGATAGCTTCTCCTGCTGCGGACAGAAAGATCAATGTTATGAGCGAGGGTTTTGGTTTTGTATCTTTAGATATAGATGAAATTATGGAAACACCCCCGGAAAAGTTTACGACGCAAGCTCTGATTGCCGGTGTATGTGCTGGATTTGTTAACCGGGGATGTAATGTCGGAGGATTTAACGCATATATAACAAGCAATGTAAAACGAGGATCAGGGCTTTCATCTTCTGCAGCGTTTGAAGCCGCGATCGGAACAGTTTTAAATTTTTATTACAATGAAAACAGATTAGATGCCGTAGAAATTGCAAAGATATCTCAGTATGCAGAACGTGACTATTTCGGAAAAGCATGCGGACTTATGGATCAGGCAATTTGTTCTGTCGGCGGCCTGGTAATGATTGATTTTAAAAATGAAACTGCACCGAAGATTGAAAAGCTTGACGTTGATTTTTCCGAATTTGGATTCAGTATGTGTATAACTGATACCGGGGGAGACCATTCTGATTTAAGTGACGACTACAGTGCAATACCTGCCGAGATGAAAAAGGTGGCTGAGCATTTCGGCCAAAAGGTTCTGCGCTTTGTGAATTCTGAAGATCTGATTGCGGAAATTCCTGCACTGCGCAGGGAGACAGGAGATCGTGCAGTGCTTCGAGCGCTTCATTTTGCCGACGAGAATATACGTGTTGGAAAGCTTAAGACAGCGATGCTTAATCATGATAAATCAGAATTTTTGAGAATAATATTAGAATCAGGAATTTCATCTGAACGTCTTTTACAGAATATATATTCACCGAAACAAACGGAGCATCAGGGAATTGCACTCGCTCTTGAAATGTCATCACGGCTGTTAAAGAATAAAAATGCCGCATGGAGAGTGCACGGAGGAGGATTTGCCGGAACTGTGCAGGCGTTTGTACCAAATGAATTTGTAGAGGAATTTCGTTCCGGAATGGAAAAGGTATTCGGAGAAGGTTCATGTACAGTAATGCAGGTGCGGAGCAGCGGCGCCGTTATGGTCTTTTAACCTTTAGCTAAAGACAGAGAATGAAATTCTGCAGAAATTGGAATCTAAAAAATGATATGTTCAGAAATTTTCCCGCGGATTTTTAGTGTTAATTTTTCCTGGTGAAAGGGTAGCGGATTCAAAATGAGATATAAAAAGGTTGTTCCTTCTGAAAAAGCTCCGGAATCAGAAAAAAGGAAAAAAAATTTAAAAAGACTGTTATATTTTTTAATTTCTTTTTCTGTAATATTCGGGGTATTTGAGGGACTGGTTGCACTCGAATTCAAGCCGGTTTATCCGATATATCTTACATTGCTTACAGTCTTGCTTCTGCTGTTTCTCTTTTTCAACAAGGGATTTTCTTCTGCACTTCCGGAGCGCGGCATGCTTCCTGAGCAATGGAGCGAGGAGCAAAAGGACGGCTTCTATATACGCTGGGAGCGTGATAAGAAAATTGCCCGCATAATATTAATATTTCTGATTCCGTTTCTGCTAACTTTTTTAATAGATTATATAGTATTGTTTTTACCGGAGTTGCTTTCTTAATATGTCAGATTTGTCAGTTATAACTTTATATTCCGGATCTAAGGGGAACAGTATTTTTGTCAGAGCCGGGGACACACGGATGTTATTCGATGCCGGATTAACATGCAGTGCGCTTTGCAGTTCTCTGAAAAAAATTGATGTTGCTCCGGAAAAGCTTGATGCGGTATTTATAACGCATGAGCACAGCGACCATATATCGGCGCTGAATGTATTTTCAAAGAGGTATGATGTTCCGATACATATAACCGAGCCTTCTGCCGCCGGGCTGAGATGTGACGAAAAAAAATTGGTAATTCATGATCCGCTTTACAGTGTGTCGCTTCATGATTCTGAGATTTCATCTTTTATAACGCCGCATGACAGTCATATGAGCGTTGGCTATGTGGTAAGAACCGATTACGGAAATGTGGGAATTGCAACAGACCTTGGATTTGTGCCCGACGAGATAACAGAGACGCTTTCCTATTGTGACAGTGTAGTGCTTGAGTCAAATCATGACATTGAAATGCTTAAAAGCGGACCTTATCCGCCGGCGCTTAAACGCCGGATTTTATCTAAATACGGGCATTTATCAAATGTATGCTGTGCAGAGACCGCCGCGTATCTTGTGACCTGCGGAGTAAAAAACATTATGCTTGCTCATCTCAGTGAACATAATAACACTCCGGAGCGTGCCTATGCTGAAACACGCCGCCGGCTTGATTCCATTGGATATTCTTTTGTGAATCTTCAGGTTGCGAGTGCCGGGCAGATTACAAAATTGGTGTAATATTCGAAAAGCTGTGGCATGAAATTTTTGGCACCATATTGATATTCCCTGAAAGTATCCGGTTGGAGGCAGGCGTATCAGTGACATTATAAAAGGTGTGGTTAAAATATGTTCGGAATTACCATAATATGTGTAGACAAGCTTCGGGAGGGATATCTGCGTGAGGCTGCCGCTGAATATGAAAAGAGGATGTCGGCATATTGCAGGCTGAGGACGATAGAGGTTGTCGGTGATGCAGAGATAATCTCTGCGCTTCCGGCACGTGCCTATAAAATTGCATTATGTATTGAAGGCAAACAGCTTTCGTCGGAGGAGCTTGCGGAGAAAATCGAAGATATTAAGCTCAGGGGATATTCAGAACTTGCAGTCATTATTGGAGGAACCGACGGAATGGGAGAGGAAGTCAAGGCAAGATGTGATCTCAGACTTTCATTTTCCAAAATGACATTTCCGCATCCGCTGATGCGTGTAATACTTCTCGAGCAGTTGTACCGCGCGCTTAATATCAGTGCAGGCGGAAATTACCATCATTGAATTTGTGGTTCAAAACGGCACGAAAGGAATGATAGAAATATGTCTGAAAAAAATTCCGGGAAGAAGCGTATGACAGGTATTCGTCAGAAAAACATTATCATTACGCTTGTATCCGCAGCGGTACTTTGCGCAGCTGCTGTGATTGCCATTGTTTTTCAGATCAGTCATTTAACTGTACCGAGTACCGAAGAGGAATCCACGCAGGAAACTACAGCTGAGACGGAGCCGCAGACCGTACCGGTCGCGGAAGCCGAACCGGCGGTCGAGACAGAAGCGCCGGGCAAATTTGATTCTCTTGAATACTACAGTGCAACGGCAGGAATTCAGACGGTTTCAGAGCTTTCCCAGGCAGGATATGTTACTTCGGCGCAGGACTATGTCCCCGGCAGCTTTACCATCGGCAGAGTAGAAACACCGTTTACCCTCCCTGATTATTTCAGTTACAGGTCAAAATTTAACCCTGCAAATTATAAATATACAAGCATACCTGCAATGCGTGCGTATATGGATTATTTTCTGTGTGACGACGGAAGAAGCATAAATGTGCTGGACAGCGGAGGAAATATTGTAGCAGAGGGAGTTGACGAGCTGACGCCCGTTTATCAGAGAGACCGGAACGGAAATCCTCTTTTTACAAAGGACGGGAAATATTATTATATAATTGAGGGAACAGGAACGCTTGCGGAAGTAAATTTCGATCCGGATTTTGGTACGGCTTTGAGCTATTCATATTCAAAAGCCGACATGGAAAACCCCGCAAAGCTGTATCGTTTTTATGTTGACAAAGAAGAGATACGGCTATTTTCGCTTCTTGACGGCACTGATGTCACAAGCTTTGTAAACCGTGTTGTAGAATTAAAGGGAGAAGAACAGCTGAAAGTTGAAACCGAGCGTGTACCTCCGTACGAAAAGAGAGTTTGTGACGTACGCCTTTGGGGCTATATGGACGCGGCGGGAAACGAGGTTATTCAGGCGCAGTATTATTTTGCATCCGAATTCAACGCGGATGGGTATGCGTTTGTAACGCTTCAGGACGGACACATGCAGATGATTGACCGAACCGGTGCGGTAGTTCTTGACCCTTACGGACGAAAATTTAATCAAGAGACCAACATTGACAATCTGGTGGTAGACGGAATTTATCTGCCTGAAACCTTCGGAGAGGAATCCATCGGAATGTTCCGGTTCGATCACGGTCTGATGCGCGTTGTGCGTGGACTTTATGATTATTATGCGCTTGGAATTCGTGTAAGAGAAGAGGACACTCTGATCTATGAAAACGGGCAGTATTTTGCAATACCGACCGGATATAAGCTTTGTGCATACTCAGACGGGGTACTGCTGCTTGAGCGGAACGGATTATACGGATATATGGATTATACGGGAAAGTGGATTACCGACCCGGTCTTTATATATGCGCGGCCGTTTTATGAAGGACTTGCGGTCGCTGGAAACAGCAGCGGACAGTTCTGTGTGATCGATACGGGCGGCGACATTGTTTTACCGATGGCTTATGAGTATGTGACCGAATGTGTGAACGGTGCGTTTTCAGCGTTCAGTATAAACGACGGATGGATTATATTCAATAAAATGACTGCTGCCGGATGAGCGGCGGAATTTTGAAGAAAAGGTAACTGCTATGAGAAAAAAACCGGAATTACTTGCTCCGGCCGGGAATTATGAAAAATTTGAAACGGCGGTAAGGTACGGAGCGGATGCCGTTTATCTTGCCGGACAGATGTTCGGAATGCGCGCAGCTGCCGATAATTTTACGCTTGATGGCATTGAAAGAGCGGCGGAGTATGCGCATGACCGCGGTGTCAAGGTATATGTCACCGTAAATACGATGCCGCATGTGGGGGAATACCCTGCCCTGTCAGATTATCTTAAAGAGCTTGGAAAAACCGGAATCGACGCTTTTATAATAGCGGATTTAGGCGTTGCGGCGCTTGCAAGGGAGCTTGTTCCGCAGGTTCAGATGCATATTTCAACACAAGCAGGAGCTGTAAGCCATGCGGACTGTATAGCATGGCATAAGCTCGGCGCGTCGCGCATTGTGCTTGCAAGAGAACTCACATTAAATGAGATAAAAGAAATCAGGGCGCAGGTTCCGGAGGAAATTGAACTTGAAGTTTTTGTTCACGGGTCGATGTGCGTATCCTGGAGTGGAAGATGTCTTTTGTCGGCTTCGCTTATCGGACGTGATGCAAACCGGGGAATGTGCGCTCAGCCGTGCCGGTGGAATTATAAGCTTTTCAGCGGATGCAGAGAGGAATCACATGATGTCAGCAGTGCCGGAGGCGGCCGGTATTTTGAGCTTGAAGAAGAATCAAGACCCGGACGGCGTTATCCTGTAGAGGAGGATGAGCTTGGAACGTTCATTATGAGCTCGAAGGATTTGTGCATGATTGAGCATATCGGAGAGCTGTGCGAAGCAGGAATAAATTCGTTTAAAATTGAGGGGCGGATGAAAAGCGCGTATTACACTGCTGTCACGGCCAATGCATATAGACTGGCAATTGACAGTTGGGGCTCCGGCGGGGAAAATGTGGATTCAAAACTACTCCTTGAAGAGCTTGAGAGCGTAAGCCACCGGGAATACGGGACGGGATTTTTTTATGACGATTGTGACAAGGAGCCGCAGCTTGTAAGTGATGTCAGCCGCGGATACATAAGGGAAAAAGCGTATCTTGCGATTGCTGAGTCATATGACCCCAAGACAGGGCTTGCCGGATTTGTACAGCGGAATAAGTTTAAAGCGGGGGACACCGTTAAAATTATTTCACCGGGGAAGCTTGCAAGGGAATTTAAAGCAGAAGAGCTTTATGATGACAAGGGCGTATCAATTGATGCTGTGCCGCACCCGTATATGAAATTTCAGGTAAGAGTCCCGTTCGAGGTAAAACCGGGGGATATTATGCGCGGCGCATAGCTGAATTCTAAGACAGGGCTGTATGTATTGACGTGCGGTTCTGCCTTAAAATTTTTTTCCTGTAAAACAGTAACGAATTTTTTTGAAAGTCATAATATGATATCAGGAAGCAGAAAACAGAAAGGTTTAATGCTTCCGGCACTGATTTTATTTCCGGAATAAATATGTGTAAAAATAAAAAAATAATAACGTTTAATATTATGGGAGGCTTTCAAATGAATTGTCTTTGCAACCTTTTTAATGATGAATCTCTGTGGATTATAATTCTTATTATCCTCGTTCTTCTGCTTGCTTGCGGAAATTGCTCATGCGACGGTTCCAGCCGTAGCTCTGGATGCGGATGCGGCTGCTAATTATTAGCCTGCAAACGGATATATAAAATAAATAGAAAATGAAAAGACCGCGGCAAAGTTTCAAGCTTTGCCGCGGTTACCGCATTAATGAATTATCTGAACATTCAGTCTGTTTCTGCAGATGTTTCAGTTTCAAGATTTGTCGGAATCGGATACTGTGCTGCCAAAGAATTCAGTTCATCTGTCGCTGTTTTCCACTTAGTAATGAATTCGTCAAGACCTGCCTCATCATATTCGCTGTAGTTTCTTGTTGTGGTTTTAGCTTCTTTCAGAAGCGCTGACCATTCGGAGAATTTCGGGGAAAGCTCAGCGGAATCATAAACGTTATTGAAAGAGCAGTTTTTCACAGCATTATAGAATGCATCTCCGAATTCGTTATATGCAGTGTTCAATTCCTCGACTTTTTTTTCAAGCGGATCACCGCAGGACGACATTGCCGCTACAGTAAAAAGCATCAATAATGCAAGAACAAAAACAGATAATTTCTTCATAAAAATCGTTACCTCCGTGTCAGTGAAACAGAAACGCGCAGTAAACGCGAATAATTGCCGCACTTGTTACAGGCGGCGGAATTTACAAGTGAAAGCCTGCTGAATCTAAAGACTCGGCTTTTATGTCTTTTAATACAGCATTATTGTATCATAAAAAATAATGTTTGTCAAGAAATTATATTATTCATATCTCTATTACTCAAAGTTCATTTTCGATCTGTGAGATAACGGTTTCCAAAACATTGAGCCGAGCATATTTTTTATCGTTTCCCGGGATGATCACCCAAGGGGAGTAATCGGTATTAGTATATTTCAGCATGTCATTTACTGCATTTTCATACTGTGGCCATTTTTCGCGGTTTCTCCAGTCCTCTTCGGTGATTTTCCAGTTTTTTTCCGGGTTTTCCAGTCTTTCGTTGAAGCGTCTGAGCTGTTCGTCGGGGCTGATGTGAAGCCATAACTTGATTTGTATGGTACCCCTGTCATAAAGCTCGCGCTCGAAATAATTAATTTCCTCAAAAGCCCGTTTCCATTGATGTTCGGTGCAGAAGCCTTCGATGCGTTCGACCATAACTCTGCCGTACCATGAACGGTCAAAAATAGCGATGTGTCCGTTTTTGGGAAGCGACGACCAGAAGCGCCATAAATAATGTCTGTTAAGTTCTTCGCTTTTAGGCGCGCTTATTGGAATGACCTCGTAGCCTCTCGGATCAAGTCCGCCGACAAGACGCTTTATAGCTCCTCCTTTACCTGCCGCGTCCCAGCCTTCAAAGACGATAATAAGAGGCCTGCGGCGCAGATATATTTCATTGTGAAGCTCGAAAAGGCGCCTTTGAAGCTTTTTAAGCCTTTCCTTGTACAAGCTGTTTTCAGCCGCCGGTGAAAGATCAGTTTCATTGAGCTGTGAAATTGGATTTTTCTTAATATCTTCGCCTGTTCTGATGACAATTTCCGCCGATTTGTTTTCTTCAGAATTTTCTGTGCTGTTTTTTGTCTCATCAAGCTTATTTTTAAGAATTTTGCAAAGCTCGGACACTGCTTTAAAAATTGTATTGCGTGAGTTATTCGCATCGATGACAAGCCAGGGAGCGTTTTCGGTGTCCGTGTTCTTTATCATATTTTGAAAAGCCGATTTGTAAGCGTCAAACATTCTGTGATGACGCCAGTCATCGGAAGTAACACGCCATTCGGTGCTTTTGTTCTGCTCAAGCGCTGTAAAGCGTTTTTTCTGTTCTTTTTTCGTGATGTTCAGAAAGATTTTTATAATTAAATATCCGTCGTCGGTGAGCATTTTTTCCATAACGGATATATCCCGAATCCGATGCTTAACTTCCTTTTCGGAAAGACCCTCTTCAACAAGAGAGATTGATACATCGCGGTACCATGAGCGGTCAAAAATTGAGATATTTCCATATAGAGGGATTTTAGTCCAGAACCGGCGCATAAGGGGAAATTTCTTCTCTTCTTCGTTGGCCTCGCCGGTCGTATAGACTTTGAAGCCGCGCGGATCGAGCTCTTTAATAATGCCCGAAATCACGTTGCCCTTTCCCGACGCACCCCATCCCTCTAAGATAATAATAACCGGAATTTTATTCTTTTTAAGGTTTTGCTGATAAACCGCAAGCTTTTTCTGCAGTTCGTCAAGCTTAACTTTTTCATCGGAAGTAATGTTTTTCTCCATGATATTGGTGTTCCTCTCTTTTGTTTTCTGAGCTTAGTATAATACTATTCTTTTAAAATGTATAATAATTTATTGTTAAATATTCAGCAGTTTACGGAAAAGAAATCATTTCTGATAGTATAACACAAAAGCCGCTTTTCATTAAAATAATGTCCGGCGGCGGAAAGAAAAAGCAGAAAAAAGACGAAAAGAACATCGGAGAAAACTCAAAACGGCGGAAACAGTATTACGTATTTGTATTTGTAGGGATTTGGATTTTCGATTTGCAGCTTGCTGATTTCATGCATACAACTGACACAGATATAATGCTTTTTAAAGTTATGCAGGTTTTCATTTGCACCGCAGAAAGCACATCTG
>CABPZV010000051.1 GCA_902462015.1 uncultured Eubacteriales bacterium
AGCCCGTGAGGACTACCTGATTTCGAGTCAGGCCCGTTATGACCACTTCGATACGCTTCCGTATTCAATTTTTGGGGTGAAGAGTACCGAAAAAATGTGATTTCGAGTCAGGCCCGTTATGACCACTTCGATACCTCTCCGGTTTTTTAAAAGTATATAATCGAAATCATGTCCTAATATTTTACCATAAACAAATTTAAAATGCAATACTTTTTTATAAATTCAAAAAATTTATTCGAATTTATGAATAAAAGCACCCCGTTTGTTAAAGCGGTGGACTTACAATACGTTGGTTAGCAAGGTGTCGGCTGGCAATGCCACGGCTGATAAGGCGTTCGGCTATGAGGCCGCTGGGGATTACATTACTTTTATTGTCGGATTCAATTTTTAACCGAAGCTTTAAACGGGATTTTGGACCTTACCTAATATTTCCGGATGGACTAATGGAACATGTGATTTTTTACTTTCATTCGATTTAACGCTCTTGCCATTCTTGCCTGAGCCTGGTAGTAATCCCGTATACTTCTTTTCTGAAGCAGCTCTTCTTTGGCTCTGTCAGCATCTCGTTTTGCACGATTGATATCAATTTCTTCCGGGAGTTCTATCGTATCGACAAGAACAAGTACATTTCCGTCTTCAACTTTTATAATTCCTTCTGACACAGCTGCTATGACTGTTTCTCCGTTTTGCTTACGCATTTCGAGCATACCCGGGATTATATCTGAAATAAGATTCTGATGATTAGCCCATATACCGTAAAGCCCATCACTTGTAGGTATTACAATAGATTCGCATTTACCCTTAAAAAAAGGTTTATCAGCAGCAAGAATTGAGATAACAAAGCAATTCATTATATCTCACCGCTTTCAATTTTTTTAGCTTTTGCGACAGCATCATCGATTGTGCCTACGTTATAAAATGCAGCTTCCGGATATTTGTCCATCTCACCAGAAATAATGGCATCAAATCCGCGGAGAGTTTCTTTAACCGGTACATATATTCCCGGTATACCGGTGAATTTTTCTCCTACGTGGAAAGGTTGAGATAAAAATCTCTGAACTTTTCTTGCTCTTGAAACAATGAGCTTATCGGCCTCGCCTAATTCGTCTATACCGAGAATTGCTATTATATCCTGAAGACTTTTGTATTTTTGAAGAATTTCCTGAACACTGCGTGCAATTTTATAATGTTCTTCGCCAACCGTATCGGCTTCAAGAATTCTTGAGGTTGATTCTAACGGATCGACAGCTGGATATATTCCCTGTTCAGCAATTTTGCGGTCAAGAACTGTTGTCGCATCAAGATGAGAGAAGGTGGTAGCCGGTGCTGGATCTGTGAGATCATCGGCCGGAACATAGACGGCCTGTACTGATGTAATCGAACCGCTTTTTGTCGAAGTAATACGTTCCTGCAGAGCTCCCATTTCTTCGGCAAGTGTCGGCTGGTATCCAACGGCGGACGGCATTCTTCCGAGCAAGGTCGAGACTTCGCTTCCTGCCTGAACAAATCTGAATATATTGTCAATAAAGAGCAGTACATCCTTGTGTTCTCTGTCTCTAAAGTATTCTGCCATAGTGAGGCCGGAGAGCGGCACGCGCATACGTACTCCTGGAGCTTCATTCATTTGTCCGAATACCAGAGCAGTTTTTTTAGATACGCCGCTTTCCTGCATTTCGTTCCAGAGATCATTGCCCTCGCGCGACCGCTCTCCTACGCCGGTAAAGATAGAGTAACCCCCATGTTCTGTAGCTATATTGTGAATAAGCTCCTGAATGAGTACGGTTTTACCTACTCCTGCACCTCCGAAAAGGCCGATTTTACCGCCCTTTGAATATGGCTCAAGAAGATCTATGACTTTAATTCCGGTCTCAAGAATGCTTGCCTCAGTGCTTTGCTCTGAGAATGACGGTGCCTTGCGGTGTATGTCCCAAAATTCTGTGTTTTCATCAATTTTGTCACCTCCGTCGATAGGCTCACCAAGGACATTGAACATTCGGCCTAAGGTAGAGGTTCCGACAGGTACTTTAATATTAGAACCGGTTGCAGTTACGGTCATATCGCAGGAGAGCCCCTCACATTCTGCCAGCATTATACAGCGTACAGTGTTATTTCCGATATGCTGTGCAAGCTCCATAACACGTTTGTTTCCGCCAATTTCTACTGTTAGGGCTTCGTTGATTTTAGGAAGATTCCCTGATTCAAATTCTACATCAACGACAGAACCTGAAATTTGAACTATTTTGCCGGTCATATTATGTCTGCATCTCCTTTGCTTTTAACTGTTTTAATTTTTGAGCTTTTGCTCCGGCTGATATTTCTGTAATTTCCTGCGTGATAGCACTTTGGCGCATATGATTATATTGGAGGGACAGTTCATCGAGCAGCTTTTGAGCATTCTGCCCTGCAGAATCCATTGCTTCCATTCTGGCGTTTTGTTCACTGCAAAAGCTGTCTACGAGCGCGCTGTATATATATCCTGTTACATAGCTCGGTACAATTGTATCAAGGATTTTATTTACTGACGGAGTAAATTCAAAAGGTTTTGTAACAGCCTTTTCATTTGACTGAGTTATAAAGCTTGCACGGTGAAAAGGAAGCAGACGCGCGGAACATGTCTTAGTGTGAAGACCGCCGCCGTAATCGGTATAAACGACAAATATTTTTGTCGTATCTCCGTAAAGAAACTCATTGAGAAGGATTGACGATATATCTCTTGCACGCTCAAGCGTGGGATTCTGAGCGGTATATAAAAAGCTCTTTTCAATTGGTATACCGCGCGACGTGTAATATGTTCTTCCGTATTCGCCGACAACAAACAATTTGTTTCCTGGACGTTTACCCATGATTCTTTGAGCTTCCTTAATTACATTCTGATTGTATGATCCCGCAAGGCCTTTGTCGGCTGTTATAACAAGATACGAGTACGATCCGCCAAGGTCATGATTTTTTTCATCTGCCGGGTAAAAATACTTGCTTTCTACAGCATCTACCGTTCGGAAAATGCGCTTGATCTCAGCTTGAAGAGCATCGAAATACGGACGCGTTTGATCCAGACTCTTTTTAGCCTTTCTCATCTTTGTCGACGCAATCAGATACATTGCGCCGGTTATTTTCTGAGTATCCTTAATGCTGGCAATATGGTTTCTGACTTCCTTAATGCTTGCCATATATTATTGCTCCTGGCGTGTAAAATTTACTGCGGCTTGTTTTGCAAAATCAATTATTTTGGTTTTATCGTCATCTGTCAGAAGTCCGATTTTATCAATGCGTTCACAGATTTCTGCATGAACTTCTGAGAAATTCTTTAATAAACCGGAGAGAAATTCAGGAATATTATCATCCGGAATATCAATCATTGTATGACTGAGTGCGGTTACAAGTGTAACGACCTGCTCGTGCAGACTCATCGGATGATACTGAGCCTGACGCAGCATTCTCATAAGCCCCTGTCCGTATGTTAGCTGACGTTTTGTCGTGGTATCAAGGTCGCTTGCAAATTGCGTAAAAACTTCCATCTCCCGGTATTGTGCCAAATCAAGGCGAAGAGTACCAACTGCCTTTTTCATTGCCTTTGTCTGAGCGTCTCCGCCCACACGTGAGACTGAAAGACCTACGTTTACAGCCGGACGCTGACCTGAAAAGAACAAATCGCTTTCTAAAAATATCTGTCCGTCAGTAATCGAAATAATATTTGTCGGTATATACGCAGAAACGTCTCCAGCCTGAGTTTCTACAATGGGAAGTGCGGTAATGCTTCCTCCGCCGTACTCGTCTGAAAGATGTGCGGAGCGTTCAAGCAGTCTTGAATGAAGATAGAATACATCTCCCGGATATGCTTCACGTCCGGGGGAACGGCCGAGAAGCAGACTGATCGAACGGTATGCAATGGCGTGCTTGGAAAGATCATCGTATACGATGAGTACATCCTTTCCGTTTTCCATGAAGTATTCACCGAGTGCGGTACCGGAATAAGGAGCGATATATTGAAGAGGAGCCGGATCGCTCGCAGAAGCGTTTACAATAATTGTATATTCAAGAGCCCCGTGTCTGCGCAGGGTCTGTGCAAGCTGTGCAGTGGCGCTTGCTTTCTGGCCTATTGAAACGTAGATGCATATTACGTTTTTTCCTTTTTGGTTTAAAATTGTATCAAGTGCAAGTGCGGTTTTTCCCGTCTGTCTGTCTCCTATTATAAGTTCCCGCTGTCCCCGTCCAATCGGAAACATCGAATCGACTGCAATGAGCCCGGTCTCAAGAGGAACTTTTACAGGCTGGCGGTGGGTTATAGGCGGCGCCGGACGTTCAATCTGGCGGTATTCCTCGAACGGAATATCACCCTGACCGTCTATAGGCACGCCAAGAGCGTTTACAACTCTTCCGATAAAAGCCTCTCCCACCGGAATTCCCGCCGTTTTGCCGGTTCTCAGCACACGGCTGCCCTCACATATCTCGTTGTCGTCATCAAAAAGTATACATCCAAGCTCATTACGGTTTATATTTTGAACAAGACCGCGTATACCGGAACTGAAAATAAGAATTTCGCCGTAAGTGACGTGTGAAAGTCCTTTAACGGTAGCAATACCGTCTCCGACCGTCAGAACCGTTCCTATTTCTTTTTCAAGAATCTTTGGAGTCCAGTTGTTTACTGTCTCACGCAGAAGCGGAACTATATTGTCGGATTTTCCAACCGTGTCGTAAAGAAGTTTTTTCAGCTGCTCGAATTTTTCGTGAAGACCCCATTCGTATGTTTTAGATCCGATTTCCAGTCTGAAGCTGTCATGCAGATCTTCATTCTTTATATAGATAAGCTTGAAATCACCCTTATATCTGTCTTTTATAAATTTTTTCAAACGTTCCTTCTGATTGTCATCCGGAGGAGCAGATGAATATAAAACAGCTTGCTTTGCATCTTTTTGTTCTGCCATTTTTACGCCTGTTCCTTTCTGCAGATTAAAACGCCAATATCGGTTTGCTATATTCGAAAAAAGGCTAAGAGCCGGTTATGAAGCGTTTTTGTGGAGGTTATAATAAAAACGGAATTTTTATATTTATTTATCGGAAGTGCTATTTTTTTCTGCATTTTCAAGAAAGTCATTATAAATATCAGGTGATGGGCAGACAACCTTTTCTGCTGCGGCTGTTATTATTTCGGCGATATCCTTTTGCGCGCTGTCTATAATTTTCTTTTTTTCATTATCTGCAGCATTTCGCGCTGTTTTAATTATAGATTCCGCTTCAAGCTTTGCCATTTTTAAACGTTTATCCGCAAGACTTTCTGCGTTTTTTTCAGCTTCTGCCTTCATTTTTTCTATTTCAGCTTCAGCCGAAAGAAGGCGTTCTGTATATTCGGATTTTATTTTTTCGGCTTCATTCAGCTTTTGATTTGCCAAATCATCCATTTTTTTGTATTCTTCGGTACGCTTTTCCATAAACTTTTTAATCGGACTGTAAAGAAGAAAATAGAGAATAGCGAACAGGATTACGAAATTCAACAGGTGCAATAGAATTTGCTGAAGATTGATATTAAGCGGCATAGCCAATCGTCCTTTCATAAATAATCGGTGCTTTAACGGGGAGTTATATCCCGATACTTTAAACGGTGCTTACCGGCGTATAATCAAAGAACAAATATAATTAAAATGGCCACGATCAGTGCATATATAATAAGTGTTTCAATGAATACAAGTCCAAGCATAAGATTTGTACGTATATTACCTGTTGCTTCAGGCTGCCTTGAAATTCCGTCTGACGCCTTGCCGATTGCAATACCCATTGCAATTGCTCCGGCTGCCGCTGCAAAACCGACTGCAAATGCAGCTGGCCAAGCTTTTGATTCGCTGGTTTCGTTCTCAGCCGTCTCACTTGAAACTTCAATATCAGAATCGACAGCTTCACCTACCGCGGCTGCAGGAACGGAAATCATAAAAACGGCGATAGCAATGCAAAGAATTGCCATAATATGTCTTATTTGTCTTTTCATCTTATATTCCTCCGAATATGTTATTTTGAATACTTATTTTTGTTTTAAAATATTTTGTTATTATCTTAAAGAGCTATTGATTTTTTATCTTGTGTACTTTTAAATGCGGTTCCGATACCTCACCATAGAACAGAGCAGTAAGCATTGTCAGAACATATGCCTGAATAAGCGCATGCAGTAGAGTAAATAAAATTCCGACAATAACGGGAATGACATAGCTTGTTAAGGAGTAATAGTATACGAGATCTGTTACCAATGCGCCGCTCAGAAGTGCGCCGAAGAGACGGAAGCTCATCGAGATGGGGAGTGAAAAATCTTTAAGCGTGCTCCCTACACCTTTGAATCCGTTTCCGATTATGCCTCCCGACAATATTATAAGATATGATAAACATCCAAGGGCGATTGCTCCATTTATATCGGATAACGGTGCCGGAAGAGTGACGGAAATTCCATCCGGTGTTACAGCCTGAAATCCGAACAGTTCAAAAAGAGTTCCGATACATATATAGGTTCCTGCAGAAAATATGTAAGCTCCAAGAAATTTATTTCTGTGAGGGCTGTTTGATTTTGCCAAATTGTCAAACATTCCTACAGCCTGTTCGAGCAGCAGCTGAAGTTTTCCCGGAATACGTTTGAATTTCGGTATAAAGAAGATCCTTATGATAAGTGCAAAGATAAATAATATTGCTGTTACTGTATAGGCGGAAATAAGTCCTGGATTCACATATGAAATTCCGAACAGACTTACTTTTTCTGCGTCATGCAGCACGGCGTCTTTCATAATTTCCTGAATAGTCTCAGATTCTTTATAAGAATCTCTTGTTAATATAATTCCAGCAATCAGCAAAGCGATGATTGCAATGAATACAATCAGGCTGATTATTTTCTTTTTTTTACTCATAACAATACTCCGAATATAGCTAAATAAAAAGGAAAATTATTATTTATATAATCAATGTATATTTAGGTTATATAAGCTTTTCCGTGAAGCTTACCGCGTATGGGTTTTACGGTGGAATCAGTGGCAATTTTATTTTCCGGACAAGTGTTTTGTATACTTCCGAATGCCTCTGACGAAATAGGTATTCTGTCTGTGCTGCTGTCCGACGGCTTGTGAGTATGATTTTTAAACGCAAGCTTGAGTAGTATGGGACAAAGGATAGATGACAGAACAATCAAAAGAATCGTCGGAACAAGCGGATCGATTCCTGCGAGAATGCCGTTTTCATAGTAAATCAGGCTTTGGCCTGCCGCGTAGACAGCAAGGGCGACTTCGCCGCGCGCAATCATTCCGCACCCGATTATCAAAGATTCGCGTTTGCTGTACCTAAAAGCTCTTGCCATACCTGAGCATCCCGCAATTTTTCCGATAACTCCGAGGAGAACGAATACCAGTGCAAAAATCAGTCCCGAGAGCTGAAAATGGCTGAAATCTGCAGAAATTCCGATATATGCAAAGAAAATGGGTGTAAAAATCATGTAACCGCTTACTACAACTTTCCGGTCTACGTACGATGTATCGTCGAGTCCGCTTAGCATCAGACCTGCCATATATGCTCCGGTGATTGTCGCGATACCAAAAAATTTTTCAGAACAGAAAGCGTACAGAAAACAGATTACTAATGCAAATATTCCGGTTCTTCTTTTGTGCGGATACCTGTTTACAAGCCAGCGAAAGCTAATTCTTATTATAAGGCCTATTCCAATGGCAAATATGAAAAATCCAACTGCTTTTAGAAGCGTTAACCATATGTTTCCGCCTCCGTTGATTCCGGTGATTATACTGAGCGCAATGATTCCGAGTACATCGTCTATAATGGCTGCGCTTAATACGGTTGTACCTACGTGAGTATTAAGCTTTCCCAGCTCGCGGAGAGTCTCAACGGTGATTCCGACGCTTGTGGCGGAAAGTATGCATCCGACGAACAGGGCATTCATCATTATTTCATGTGTTACAGATTTGCCAGGCCAGCCCATGAACAGAAGAGCTCCAAGCGTGCCGAGCGCAACCGGGATGACCACGCCGAATGCAGCGATTGCTGTTGCTGCTGCTCCGCTTTTTTTTAGTTCTTTAATATCTGTTTCAAGTCCGCTTGAGAATAGAATGAAGATGACTCCTATCTGTGCAAAGCTGTTCAGTACGTCCATTTCAATAGCTGTCGGGCTTATGATCCCATTAAAACTGCCGAGATTCAGCCGTCCAAAGATTGACGGTCCGATTAGGAGACCGGCAATAATCATCCCGACGACTTGAGGAAGACCGAGTTTTCTGGTCAGCATGCCGAGCAGCTTGGTTGCAAGAAGAATAATAGCACAGTAATATATAATGTTGTTTACATCGAAGTTCATTTAGTAAAATCACCTTGATTAAAATAAATTATCGTCTTTAATAAATTCATATTATATCACAAAGAAAATACTTTTTCAAGCGATTTGCTTCGATATATTGCATTATAATGTCAATGAAAAATCATATTTTTTTGTGAATTATGCAGGCGGAATTGAAAATACATATATCTAAATGCAAAATGTTTCTTGCTTGACAAAGCGTCTCATTTGGCATAATTGAAATTTGTATATCAATTTTCGGTATCAAGTTTATGATGCAATATTTTTTGACATCAGGTATGATAAGTGGTAAAATAGATTTATATCTAAGAAAATAAAATGAAATATGTTTCTTGATCATGATTCAGCCTGAAAGGAATACAAAGCGATATGAAAAATACAAATGTCGAAGGATTTTTACCTCTATGCCGTGAAGAAGCTAAAATGCGCGGATGGGAAACACCGGATTTTGTGTATGTTTCAGGTGACGCGTATGTAGATCATCCGAGCTTTGGAACGGCTATTATTACGAGAGTCCTTGCCGCCGCGGGGTATTCTGTCGCGATTTTAGCGCAGCCGGATTTTCACAGTGCAGAGTCGTTTAAGGAATACGGACGTCCCCGGCTCGGATTTCTTGTCTCAGCCGGAAATCTTGATTCTATGGTAGCGAATTACACAGTTTCAAAAAAAAGACGCGGATACGATTATTATTCTCCCGGCGGTAAACCGGGACTCCGGCCGGACAGGGCGGTCATAGTTTACTGTAACCGCATTCGTGAGGCATATGGAAATGTACCTATAATTCTTGGCGGTTTAGAAGCTTCGCTGAGAAGGTTTGCCCATTATGACTATTGGGACAATGCCGTTCGTAACAGCATTCTTGTTGATTCTGGGGCGGATTTGCTCACTTATGGTATGGGAGAAAATATTATAATCAGGGTTGCGTCGCTGCTTGACAAGGGTGTCCCTATCGGGAAAATTCACGATGTCAGGGGAACGGTATATCTTACAGCTCCTGATGACAAGCTTCAATATGAATCGGTTGGCGGCTGGTCAATTGACGAACTGAAGTCTGATAAAAAGCTGTATGCCGAAGCTTTTGCAGTCCAGTATTCGGAAAATGACAGTATACGCGGACATGCTGTTGTAGAAAAATACCGGAACAGGATTCTTGTGCAGAATCCGCCGATGCCTCCGCTTGAGAGGGAGGAGCTTGACCGTGTATACGAGCTTCCGTATATGCGTGCATATCATCCTGTATATGAAAAAGAGGGCGGAATTCCGGCAATTAAAGAGGTACGTTTTTCAATAACTCACAACCGAGGATGCTTTGGCGGCTGTTCATTTTGCGCTATAGCATTTCATCAGGGACGGGCTGTCCGGTCACGAAGTGCTGAAAGTATTGTCCGTGAGGCGGAGCTTCTGACACGGCTGCCAGATTTTAAAGGATATATCCATGACGTGGGAGGCCCGACGGCGAATTTTCGGGGACCTGCATGCGATAAACAGCTCAGGGACGGCGTATGCGCAAACCGCCGTTGTCTGACTCCCGTACCGTGTAAAAATCTTAAGGCTGATCACAGCGAGTATATAGGAATTCTTGACAGAATTAGTTCTCTTCCCGGGGTAAAACGCGTTTTTATCCGCTCCGGCATCAGATTTGATTATCTTCTTGCCGATAAAAGAAACGAAAACTTTTTTCGCAGGCTGGTTGAAAATCATGTCAGCGGTCAGCTGAAGGTTGCTCCTGAGCATTGTTCTGACAGGGTTCTTTCACTTATGGGAAAACCTAAGATCTCGGTGTACGACTTATTTCGCAGACGTTTTGAACAGATATGTACCGAAACAGGCAGGAAACAGTATCTTATCCCTTATCTTATGTCGAGCCATCCCGGAAGTACGGTTGAGGATGCTGTGGAGCTTGCCGTATACCTTAAAAAAAACGGTTGCGCTCCTGATCAGGTACAGGATTTTTACCCAACTCCCAGCACAGCATCAACAGTTATGTATTATACAGGAATAGACCCCATGACGGGGAAAAGTGTTTATACAGCGGATACACCCGAAGAAAAGCGTATGCAGCGTGCGCTTCTTCATTACAACCGCAGAGAGAATTTCGGTCTTGTGCGTAAAGCCCTGATGTCGGTTGGAAGAAGCGATTTAATCGGATACGGACGGGATTGTCTTGTACCGCCGGAGGATAACTTCCATGGAAAAAATATCGTCAGAGCCAAACAATATAAGCCGGGGCAGAAGATGAAAAAAGCCGATAAACCGAGGTATCGGGACAAATCTGTGTCTTCCCGCCGTATAACGCATAAGAAAAAACTTGGGAAAAATATTTAGAATTAATAAAGAAGCGCAGACAAGTATGTAATCCATGTATGTTGGATTGCATACTTGTCTGCGTATTTATTATTTATGACGCTTTATCTTCGGGCTCATTTGACTTATCGGTTTCATTTTTGTGTCCTAACGAGCTGAAAAATTCGAGTATTTTAAATTTGAGAACGTATTTAGGCTTTTCTGTTTCCGTCAGGACTTTTATCTGTCCCGGTGTAAATCCGGCGTCGGTAAATTCTTCATTTGGTTCCGCTGCTGAGTTTGTACAGAGGGCGGGAAAAAGAACACACCACCAGTTGTGTCCGGTTCCTTCTCCGATAATCACACGCAGAGAGCTGTAGGTTCCGGCAGGGAGGCGGACTCCTTCGTATATCCGAGTTGGATAGTATTCTTTTCCGATTTCAATTCGTACCTGATCTCTGGATCCGCTTTGCCGCAGTGTTTCTTCTGCCGCGGCACATAATTCTTCTTTTTTATTTTCGGCTATTTTTTCAGCTTCAAACCGGTCTGTGCATCCGCCGAGCTTTTCTCCGAGGCTGCTTAATATCGTGTCTCTGACAGCGAGCTTAAGCGACTGGTCTGTTTCACTGTCTGAATTAGCAATTACATGGAGACGCAGAATTTTGTCATAGATGTCGATATCTTCATCGGTGGGCAATAGACCGAATATAACCGATGCAGTCAGTACAAGAGCTGAAAATATTGCGATTGCACGCACAAATATTGATTCTCCGTAAAGGATGTTATCTTCTCCGCATAAATGTTTTAATTTATTTTTAAATTCCATATTCTTAACCTGTCCTTTTTATGTATTTTGCTTTCTTGCAGCTATTGTGAACAGATAAAATATGTTTTATTCTTTTTTTTAAATTTTATATCTATTTATTAATTTTAAGAAAATTGGTATACGCTTTTTTCACATCGTTTTTTTGCGCACGTGAAATTTTAAGTTTAAAACCTCCTGACAGTTCTAAATTGTCTGTGGAAATTGAATTAATATATTGCATATTCACGATAATTCCAGAATTTATTTTTATAAAATAAAATACCGGAACTACTTTAAGAAATTCATGTATTGTTTTTCGGTACTTATAATTGATGTCTGCAGTATGTATGTTGATATAATTAGTTGTTTTTTCCTTTTCTGCAAAAACAATTTTCTTAATTTTAACAGGAATATTAAGCCCGTCGGATTTTACCATTATATAATCGTTATTTTTGAGTTTTTTTTCTATAGCTGAATTCAAGGCTTCTTTCAAATGATATTTATATGTCTTCTTGCAAAGAAATCTAAATGGACTGTAATGCAGTGATTGGTATACAAGCTCTTTGCAGTCGGAAAGGAAAATAATGAGTATTTCAGGATACTGTTCATAGCATATGCGTGCTACTTCAAAACCGTTTACCTCCGGCATTGATATGTCGAGAAATAATATATCAATATTACTGTAATGGGAATCATGAAAGCAATGATACATTAAAGTTTGTGGAGAATTGTATTTATATATTTGAAAACCACTATCATCGTAATCATACTGCATGAGAATTTCAAAAATATTTTGATACAAAGTTTCAACGAAGCCTTTGTCATCATCGCATATTACTATGTTCATATTTATCTCCAGATATATTAAAATAAGTATTTATAATATTTTAGCATATAAATTAGAAAATTTCAACTATATGTCATATATATATATTTATAATATTTTTATTTTTTTAAAT
>CABPZV010000052.1 GCA_902462015.1 uncultured Eubacteriales bacterium
ACAGGCTCCAAAATTACCGGATTTGCATTTATAAGCTCTTTATATGCGAGATTTGCAGCAAGCTTAAAGGACATTTCTGACGAGTCAACATCGTGATATGAACCGTCATAGAGATCGGCTGTGAGTCCAATCATCGGGAACCCTGCAAGTACGCCTTTCTGCATCGACTCTGTAAGTCCTTTTTCAACTGCCGGGAAGTAACCCTTCGGAATGCTTCCTCCGACTACCGATTCGGTGAACTTAAGTCCCTCTCCTTCAGCAGGGGCAAAATGAATTTTTACATGGCCATACTGTCCGTGTCCGCCTGACTGCTTTTTATGCTTTCCCTCCGCGTCGATCTTTTTCTTTATTGCTTCGCGATATGCGATCTTGGGTTCATTCATGTCTACCGATACGCCATAGCGCGACTTAAGCTTGGCAGCAATGATGTCGAGATGTATATCTCCCAGTCCGAATAACAGTAGCTGCTTTGTTTCTGCGTCGTTTTCAAAACGTATGGTATAATCTTCTTCCAGCAGGCGACTGATACCGGAGGCGATTTTGTCTTCGTCCCCCTTTGCCTTAGGAACAATTGCACGGGTGTAGAACGGCTCCGGAAAGACAATTTTTCTGTATTCCTTCATTGAATCTGAGGATGCAAGAGTATCTCCGGTATCGGTCGATGAGAGCTTTGCAATCATGCCGATATCGCCACATGCAAGCGATTCGGTTTCAATTTGTTTTTTGCCGCGTACAATATATATTTTTGCCATACGCTCACTGCTTCCGGAACGCAGGTTCTTTAGAGTCATCTGGTTTGTCAGAGTTCCTGTCATAACCTTGAAGAACGTCATTTTTCCTACAAAAGGATCTGCGACAGTCTTAAATACAAAAATAGCAGTATCCGATCCGTCCTTGTCTATATTAATATTGCTTCCGTCGGCAGCTTTTTCGTACTCCTTTGCAGTACAGCGCGGAAAGGACTCTGCAATTGTATCCATCAGCGCTTCTACTCCCCACATCTTCGACGCAGAGCCGCACAAAACCGGAACGATGCTTCCATGAATGATACCCTCGTGAATTGCCTCTATGGCTTCTTCATACGAAATCGGCGTTCCCGCGAAATATTTTTCCATAAGTTCGTCGCTTACACCTGCGATCGCTTCGAACAGCATATCACGGTATTTGTCGACAATTTCCATATATTCTTCCGGAATATCTCCCTCCGTATGAGCGCCTGTTTTATCATAAATGTATGTTTTCTTATCAATTAGCTTTATAAAACCTGTTACTTTGTCTCCCTCTACCATGGGAATCATCAAAGGGCAGACCGAAACTCCAAAGGTATCGTGAAGCTGTGTAAACACACGGTTAAAACGGCACTCCGGATCGTCAAATTTATTTACAAAAAACGCTTTTGGAATACCTGCGTCGGAAGCATGGTCCCATGCAAGCTCTGTTCCTGCCTCGATTCCGGCCTTTCCGTCAACAACTATAACCGCGCTGTCTGCTACGCGCACCGCCTGCATAACCTCTCCTGAAAAATCAAGATATCCGGGAGTATCGATTACATTTATTTTCGCGTCATTCCACATAATGGGAGCAACTGCATCCTGAAGACTGAATCCTCGTTTGATTTCTTCAGGGTCGTAATCGCACACGGTATTTCCGTCAGATGTAGTACCGAGACGGTCAGTTTCCTTTGCAATATACAGCATAGCCTCGGCGACCGATGTCTTTCCGGAGCCTCCGTGTCCGAGAAAGCAAACATTACGAATTTGTTTTGTGTCTGTTTTTGTCATCGTTAGAACCATTCCTTTCTGCCGGTCTGCAAATCGATGTCATGCATTCGGCCTGTCTGAACTGCAGTTTTAATACCGCAGGGACATACATTTGAACTAAAATATAATCTGAATTTAAAATGGAAGATATTATTCTGCCATTCTGTTCACTTGTTTTGCGGTTATTCCGCTGTATCTTTTTATATTTATTTTTCAAAAACTATGAGAAAGGTATTTGTTTTCAGAGTAAAATCAGTATATTATATGCAGAAGATTTTGTAAGTTATCCAGATTTCAGCCATTTCCATTAAACACTTTATGTAAGAGCATTTTACAGCATTTACTACTAAACAGTATACAGTAAAATTGATACTATTTCAATAGTTTATAAAAAAATATTTTTTTTGAAGTGTAGAAAATAACAGCCTAATATTGTGCATATTACACAAATTAGGCTGTTATCACTATGCCATATGATATTTCTTTATCATTTTACCGTTCGATATAAGCTCGGATTATCCTTTCCATTTTATTCCTTGCATGGAATTTCTTCTGACAAATTCCTTATCGATTTCATTCATAACAACAAATTTTTTTCTGCTCCAAAGCGGCGCAATTAAATTGTCCGCGGTGCCGTCACCGGTTACCCGTCCGATTACAACGTCCGGCGGCAGAAGCTCAAGCTGCGATACGACTACATTTGTATATTCATCGAGCGTCATAACGTCAAAGCTTCCGGATTCATATTCGGACGCAATCCGCGTGTTTCTCATTATGTGAAGAAGATGAATTTTGATACTGTGAGGATGAAGCACAGAAATCACCTCTGCCGTTTTCAGCATCATTTCGCCCGTTTCGCCCGGCAGACCATTGATTATGTGTATACATACATTTATTCCGCGGGATAAAAGCGCGTTATATCCGGTGAGAAATTCGGCAAAGCTGTGTCCGCGGTTGATTTTCTCTGCGGTTATATCCGATACTGTCTGAAGACCAAGTTCTACAACAAGATAGGTGTTCCGGGAAATCTCTTCAAGCAAATCGAGTACAGGCTCAGGCAGGCAATCCGCACGTGTTGCTATGTGAAGTCCTGCTGCACCCGGTAAAGCAAGCGCCTGTTTATACAGCATGTTTAGCTTTTCAACTGGTGCGTATGTGTTCGTATAGTCCTGAAAATAGGGGATACCGATGCAATCTGGCCATTTGTATCTGAGAGCTTTCAGCTTTTCATCAAATTGTTCTTCTATAGGTCTTAAATCGCGTTTCGTACATGTGGCCAGCACACAGTATGTACATCCCCCGCGGCTGATTTTTCCGTCAATATTCGGGCAGGTAAATCCTGCGTCGACAGGAACCTTTGCACATTTTTTTCCGAATATCTTTCTCATATAATAATCGAACGTATAAAAACGCCTGTTTGTGTCGGAATATGGAAATGGATTTTCTCTTACATTGCAGGAAACGGATTTTTTAGTCATTTGTCTCTGCCTTCTTTTTCTTATTTCTTAATTCGGAGAAAAAATGCTGAAGCATTCCTGCACATTCGTCTTTTAGTACGCCTGCTGTAAGTTTTGGTTTGAATCCGACCGGGTAGGATGTTAAATTGATAACACTTCCGAATGCTCCTGCAGAAGAATCCTTTGCGCCGAATACAACACGGTCTATGTGTGAATTTATGATCGCTCCTGCGCACATCGGACATGGTTCAAGCGTTACATATAGCGTGCACCCATGAAGCCTCCAGCTGTGTCTTACCTCACATGCCATTCTAAGCGCTTCCATTTCGGCATGTAAAAGTGCGCTGTGTCCGCCTTCGCACTGATTATGCGCGGAGGAAATAATCTCTCCGCTATATACAACTATTGCACCGACAGGAACTTCTCCGCTTTTTTCTGCTGATTCAGCTTCCAAGAGTGCAATTCTCATAAATTTTTCGTCACACGCAGCCGCAGGAACAATATTTGTTTTTAGAGGCTTACGGCGAATCCTTTCTTCATGTGTTGACATTTTAATTACCATGCCTTTCTAAGGTGAAAAAAGTGTACTGCGGTTTGTAGTTTTCCGCATAAATTATCATGCATTTCTTTGCATTTGTGCCGATAGGCACAAATGGGGCGTGAAAAAAAGTGTACTCCGGCCGCAGTTTTCTGCATTTTCACGCTGCTTCCCTGTATTACAGCAGTATAATATTTATATAACTTAGGCAAGATATCCCCGCCATTAGGGCGGCAGCCTTAATGGAGGTCGCCTGTAAGGCGGTGGCCTCTAAGGTTGCGGGTTACATATCACCGTTCAGTGGGAGATACAATCTCCTACTGGAATGGTTATCACGCCATTTGACGGGGCAAGTCCCTTATTAAAGCAGCAGTATAACGGTAATGCAATTATATATAAAATGAACAGTAACTGCATATTTTAATGTATCGGTATAATAAACGAGAAGGCCAAGAACAGCCGCTGATATAAATGCAAAAAACACATGGTAAATTCCGCCCGTATGAGCTGAGCAAAAAAGCAGTGAGGAAATAAAGAAAGCAAGGGGATAAGATATATTACAGACCTGGGAAAGTGTTCCGGGCAGCTTTTTTCGGAAATAATATTCTTCAAAAAACGCGGGAATTAAAGCGTTGCGTAGAAAAATAAGCGGGAGTAAACAATATATTTTTTTAGTGTCAGAGATAGTATCGGGAATTATTTTTGTTTTTTGAATTGCTTCAGCATTAAAATATTTTTTGAATAAAAGAGATGTAATGAGCAGCAGAAGAAGAGATAATAATGATAAAGATATTTTTATCACTGTATTGAATTTTGGTTTTATCTTTTCCTTTTCCGGCTCTGATATATACTTCTTTGAAATATAACTAAAAGAAAGATGTTCCCCGCGTCTATGGACAGCGGGTTTCGCTTTAGTTTTCCGGTTGGGGTTACATTCTCCCGCCGGAACGTCCCATGACGGGGCTGTATTCTTTGTTGAATCAAGGATTTTGACGGATATTAAATATCCAATAACCGTAATAAGACAGCAAATTATGGTCTTTAATATATACTCTTTAATCGTCTCTGATTCAGAGACTGTTCCGGCTGTACCGGCAGAAATAAGAAAAAGCAGCAGGAGAATATGTGATAAAATTATTATACAAAAATTACACCGCTTTTTCATTTTTATGGCCATACCTTTCTTAATATATACAGAGAGATTTTACTTTGGATTTATAACAGCTTGGAATTTTTAATGTTTTTTGTGCAAATTAACTTGAAGCCTGTGTTTTTGGCTGTATTGTGGTATTTATATACTGCTAAACAATAATCTGTCATTCAAATTTTTTATTAACTATATTGAAAAAAATAGAGATAACGTTTATAATATTTATAAGTGTATATATAATTATTTGCCGGAGAATTTACGAATGAAATTTAAACACAGCAAAAAATACATAAAGAAAAGAAAACGACGATTATCTATAACTTGTGCTCTTCTTTTTGTTTTACTGTCGGCTGTTTGTATATTTGGATTTTTCATAATAAACAAAAATACTGTAATCACAGTGTCAGTAAACGGAATGGAAATTGGAGTTATAGAGGATTCTGAAATTTTTGCATTGACTGATACTGTTAATGATATATATTCTTCTTTGAATGAAAGTTTCGGAGAAAAATACAGCAGGCAGATCGAGCTTTCCTTTTCTGAAAAGACAGTAATAGGAAGTAACAAGGAAAAGCTTCAGGTAATTACAGCGGAGGACGGGGAGAATTTAGTTGTAAAATACGATGACAGGGTTTCCTTTTCATACTCTGTTATGCTGAATGGTAAAGTGGTAGCTGATGTTGCTGATACCAGCTCTGCAGAAAACGCGTTTTTGAAGGCGGAAACTGAATTAAAAGAAGTTATCTCTGAATTAGATTCTGAAATAACTGAAATCAGAAGTGCTAATCAAATTAATTTTACCCGGCGGATTGCCCCGTGTGAAATGATTATTGACAGTGAAGTATTTTATAATATGCTTTGCGGAGAAACTGGTATAAATCATGCTCATCCTGCGGCGTCACAAATAGCTGAAAGTCAAAGCACCTCACGGTCATATAAAGATGAAGCAAACATATATTATACGTCCGTTCTTGAAGCTGTCGAAGAGACTGACGGAAATGAGGAAATTGAAATAATACCTTTTGAAGCTGCCGGCAGCGCGGAACCCCCTGAGGTCGGAGAATCTGAGACACAGACTAAGGAAGCAGACGGTAATGGGAGCAAAGATGTAAGCGATGAGGTTTTAGCTTATAGCGAATCCGAAGAGGAGGGATATTCCGGGGATGAGCCGGATTCTGCACCGGTAAATTATTATGAAAATTCAGACATTGCGTCCCTGCTGAGATTTACAGTAATTTATTATGAAGCTGTGTATGAAAGCATAGACAATGAAGTTATCTATGAAGAGACTGATGAAAGGTATAGCGGCTATACGTTTGAACTTCAGAAAGGCTCATGCGGAGTTCGTCTTGCAGAATATGTCGTTGAACGGACCGGCAGTGAGGAAGTCCGTACGGAGTTATCATCTGAAGAGATTATATCTCCGCAGACTGCTGTCATAATGGTAGGAACCCGTGAATATGATGAGCCCGGTACTGTAACAGGCGAAATGATATGGCCTATCGAAACGGAAGGAATGCTTGTTTCCTCGCTGTTCGGGGATGTGCGCGGAGAATATGATGAAAATACGGGGTCTCATTTAGGGATAGATTTGCAGGGATACAGCGGCGATCTCGTGTGGGCAGCGGACGGCGGCATTGTAACATATACTGGTTATTTAAAAACATATGGAAACCTGATAATTATCGATCACGGCAATGGTTTATATACATATTATGCTCATTTGTCAGATTATGCAGTTAAGGAAGGTGATGCAGTAAGCCGGGGGAGGGTTATAGGCTATGTAGGAGCCACCGGTACTGTTACGAACTATCACCTGCATTTTGAAATACGTAGGGGAGATGAGTCTGTCGATCCTCTTATCTTCCTTCCCGAAATTGTACTGCATTTTTGGTAAGTTTCCGATATTACCAGTACGGTCTGTCAAGCGTACGGAGGTGTATTGCTTCAGCGATGTGTTCCTTTCCGATTATTGTACTCTGAGACATGTCTGCAATGGTTCTTGCGACCCGAAGTATCCGGTCGTGTCCCCGTCCGGACAGCTGCAGTTTTTCATATGCCGCTGCTAACAGTGCGTTTGCCTCATCGGTCATTTTGCAATACCTTCGGATTTGAGCCGAAGTCATGTCTGCATTTTTATAAAGGTGAGCTGATATAACTGAACCATTGTATTCTTTATCTGTTTCTTTGCATCTTTGCTTCATAAACTCTCTTGCTGCAATAACTCTTTTTTTAATATCCGATGAGCTTTCAGACGGTTCGGCGGAGCTCATTTCCTTATAGATTATTTGAGGAACCTCTATTTGTATATCAATTCTGTCGAGCAGCGGACCGCTGATTCTTGAAAGATATTTTTTGCGCTCAGAGTCACTGCAGGTACATTGCCTGGTATGACATCCGTAATATCCGCATTTACATGGATTCATAGCGCAGACGAGCATAAACCGGGACGGGAAAATGTATCGTCCGCTTGCACGGGATATTGTTATATTTCCGTCTTCGAGCGGCTGACGAAGAGTTTCTGTGACATTTTTGCTGAACTCGGGAAGCTCGTCCAGAAAAAGAACTCCGTTGTGTGAAAGAGAAATTTCACCCGGCTTAGGTATTGTGCCGCCGCCGGCGAGAGATACGGGAGACATTGTATGATGAGGAGCGCGGAACGGTCTTTGCTTTATGATTCCGCTGTCTGAAGAAAGCAGTCCGGCGACGGAATATATCTTTGAAGTTTCAAGAGCTTCTTCAAATGTCATATCAGGCAGAATAGTTGGAATCCGTTTTGCGAGCATACTTTTACCGGTACCGGGAGGTCCGATCAAAAGGATATTGTGTCCTCCCGAAACAGCCACTTCGATCGCTCTCTTTGCAAACTCCTGACCCATGACATCGGAAAAATCAGCCGTTCCAGGCTCTCCGTCCAAAGTATTGCTTACAAAGGGCTTTCGTTCTGCCGGAGTGATTTTCGTATTTCCGCACAGATGATCGACAAGTTTTCTTAAATTTTCTGAAGGATAAACTGTAATTCCGTCGGCAACGCTGGCTTCTGCCGCATTTTCGGCTGGAACATAAATATCTGTGATTCCGGCGTCCCGTGCTGCAATTACGCGCGGAAGCACTCCTCTTACAGGACGGAATTCTCCGCCGAGGGAGATTTCTCCCAGAAAAAGACTTTTTTCATTAAATCCGGTTTCGGGGATAAATCCCGAAGCTTGCAAAAGCGCAACGCAGATCGGCATATCATATCCCGACCCTTCCTTTTTACGGTCTGCGGGAGCCATATTAATTATAACTTCTCCATCAGGAAATTCATATCCGTTGCTGCGTATTGCACTTCGTATTCTGTCTTTGGATTCTTTAACGGCAGCGTCTGGAAGGCCGACAATGTCAAAAAGCGGCATTCTTTTCATTGTGCTGCATTCAATTGTAATGATTGTTCCGTCGATACCGGAAATGCCGGCTGTGAATAATTTAGTAAGCATTTTTGTTCCTTTATAGTTAATTTTCATAACGTTCCAAAGTTTATAACTATTATATATTATAAATATACAAATTTCAACTGCAAAAATAAAAAAAGCAGATACCGACCTGCAGAAAAACTGCAGATACGGTTCTGCCATGGCTTAATTATCAATACGGCCGGAAAGAAGCAGAATCCCGAGAATTATCAGGAGAAGCTCATCGCATGATTTACCGGATGATTTTTCTCCCAGAAGTATAATAATAAGAGTTGTTAGAATTATGTCATCGATAGGAGGCGCCTGCTCAATGAATGACTGAAAATCGAAAATTCCTCTATCTTCTTTGTGATCTCTGTCCGGCTTTCTAAAGCGCAGCCTGTCTGAGCCTATTTGTGGCAGTCCGCCCCGGCCGTATCGTTCATCATCTGCCGGGTAAATGCCTATTTCATCTGGGATATAAGGTTCCCCGTTATACGTCACTGTACGGACTTCCCCGTCTGTAGGTCTGTTTGACTGATGTGAAACTTCGGTGTGTATCTCATTTTTTTCTTTTTTATTCCGACCTTCACGCGCTGAAATGTATAATGTGCCGCTGTATGAAGGAGGCGGAACGGGCTCCTGAAAATTAGGCCGTGCTATAGATTCTGATTTATCATATCCGGTTCCGGAGTTGAAATCTCTTCCGCGTCTTGAAAAATTTCGGCTGTACAAATAGCTCACCTCCTGTTTTTCGCGCCGCTCATAAATTTCCAAGCAGCTTGCCGATGTCGGCGATTTTAGCAAGCTGCAGAAGCTTCAGGATTGTATCCACCATATTGCTTCGTTCGGAGTTTAAATAAGGTTTAAGTGCAATGAGCAGCTTTTCTCTGTTTGCTGCGGCCTCCTTGTCAGCAAATAAAGAGGCTGCCGGAAATGCCGATGCTGCTTCTGTCTTGTTTTCATTTCCGTCATTATGGCTGATGACATTTTCAAATATTTTTGATACTTTTTCTTGGGTGTCGTCCGGATTTTGCTGAGCGGAGCTGCCCGTTTCTGTTATTCCGCCGTTGCCCATTAAATTTCTGGCAATTTTAAGTACATTATTCATGGCTTCCGGATCACTCATGATTCCTGATATCATTTCGCTGTAATCTGCGTTATTTGCCAAAATTATTCCCTCCTTTATCAGACTTTATTGATTTCATTATTTCTGATATTGCAGATTCGTCAGCCGAAGCAATCATGCGGCTGACTTCTGACGGATTCATTGTCGCAAGCTTGCGTTTGATAAAGCCTGTATTTTTAGATAACGATTCAGCCTGCTTATCGTTCATACCGGACGCAGCGGCAATTTTGCGTATGATATTGCTCATTGTTTCGTCATCAAGATTACGCAGCTTAGAGAGTGCGTCGCGGTCAATTTCGTATCCCATAAGGTCATCCTTCCTATGCATGAAATAAATATTGTTAAGTAATAATACTGTTCAATGATTATTTTATGCTTTATAATCTGATATGTTCATCATAACCGAAGATATTATAAAAAAATCATATGTTAGAAGGTATTACAGTATGAAAGAAAATGGAAAGACTAAAATTATAGTTTTCTCTGATTCTCACGGATCTTCAGCTCTTATGCTGAAAACGGCTGAGCTTTACAGATACAGCGCCGATTATTTTATTTTTTTAGGCGACGGTCTTAGAGATGCTGAAAAAATCCGCGATTTGACTGATAAGCCGCTGATAACTGTGTCCGGAAATTGTGACAGCTTTTTTCCTTCTGCTTTGGTTCAGAAAGCACCGCCATCCTGCGTCCTCAGTCTTGAGTGTGTATCCTTGCTTGTCTGTCACGGTCATACGTTTAATGTAAAATACAGTCTTGATGCTTTGATATCGGCGGCAAGGGAAAGGTCTGCCGATATCGCACTTTTCGGACATACTCATTTGCCGTATGAAGAATATATCGCAACAGATAGCGGGACGGAAAAGCCAATTTGGCTTTTTAATCCCGGAAGTATAGCTAAACCCAGAGAGGGAAAGCCTTCCTATGGTATTATCGATATATTTTTAAAAGACGGAAAACGCAGCGTACTCCTGTCGCATGGTACAGCCGGCTGATTTTGTTTCTGTTCCGCTTACTGTTTAGTTAATGAGAAAGGTGGTATATAAATGGAACCCTATATATCTTATATTCCGAAACGCAGGGGAAAAGCACATATATTTGTTCCCTTGATTCTTTTTATTCTTGGCTTTACGGCTATGCTGACTTCTGTTGCACAGCCGCAGGTCCGGATGCCGCTTCAATTGATCTGTCTTATTTTCGTTGTCGCGGGAATACAGCTTACGACCCGGTTTGCTTTATGCTTTTATGAATACGCTGTCTATATATCTTCGGACGGCACATATGAGCTTCGCGTTACAAAACTGCAGGGAAAATACCGTACTGTAGTGTGCAAAGCGCCGATGCACAGAGCAGTAGCGTTATCAGCGGAAAAAAAGCCGGATTTTTCAAGCTATAGTAAAAACATTCCGATTTACTCGTTCTGTGTAAATATGTTTGCCGAAAGTACAATTACACTTCTCTTTGACCGAACCGTTTCGGAGGATGCCGGCAATATCTTGTCGGGAGATGGAAAATCACAGTCGGCTTACGCAGCGGTCAAGCTTGAATCTGATGGAGAATTTTCAAAAGAGCTTTTCTCTCTTGCCGGCAAAGGAAAAATAGGGTCGGATAATAAAATTGTTTTAAGTTAAAAGAAAATTGATAGTCGGCATGGGAATAAGATCGTGAGAGAAAAATATTACTTGATAGCTTTGCTAAAATTCATATAAGTAAGTACAGGCTCACCGGACAGCTGATTGTTTATAATGCAATTATTTTTAGGTTATAATATAATAAAGCATCCCGAAAAATAAATTTTTTCGGGATGCTTTATTATATGTATTTTCTTTCGATACTTTCGTTTATTTTACTGATAAAATTAAGAGTGACTGCAAACCAGATAATATATAATGCAAGATCAATTATCCAATATTGCTGCCATAGATACAGGCAGGCAGAATATACTGTCGAGTCAACAGAGCAGATTATTCCGGATACTGACCAGGCAATGCATAATCTTCTGAGCGCTCTTTTTTGATTCTGATCTCTGATTATAATACTTTCAAGCTCATTGTGCCTGCTGATTCCGGTGTGCTCGTTAATTATTCGCAGCAGCAGTGACATAATGAGAATGATAAGCACACACATTACGGCAGAATTTATGCCGGAGAGAACAATATATTTTTTAAACATGTAATAAGCTTCAACGCTTTTCGATATTCCGAGATAATAATATTTTGATGCAAAATATCGTCCGTAAAATTCTGAAGCTGTTGCCGAAGCTCCGAATATTGCCGCGCATACCGAAACCCAAAAGTTTGGTTTTACATATTTTCTCA
>CABPZV010000053.1 GCA_902462015.1 uncultured Eubacteriales bacterium
ATCCGGGAATCCTCATGCCGTATGTAATTACGGTCAGCTCTTTTTCTGAATCTCCAGTGTTTTCTTTTGGCAGTATGACCGATGAAATTTCATTTTGGGACAGCAGATCAGCGGTATTTTCAGCCATTTTTTTATTGTCACAGAGCAGTACAGTTCTGAAGCTGTTTTTCCTGTATGACCTCAAATCGTCTATAAGAAGCTCGGCGTTGTTTGCATACGACACTGTGTTTTTGGTCATAAACGAAAAAAGATTTCTGCTTTTTCCGCTCATGTTTGTGACGAAAGCGTCGCAGATAAGCGAGGGAACAGATGAGATATAGTTTTCGAAATCCTGACCCCATTTGCAGTAATCTGCTGATTTCCCGTAAATTTCCGCTTCCGAAATCAGTCCCTCTATTGCCTCACGCATACGGAATTCAAACGCCTTTATACGGTCGTGCGAAGCGGCGTATTCGGTTACGGCGACGGGCTGACGAATGTCAAAATAATCGAGCAGGCACGTCTTTTCGGGATAAATCAGCGATATATATTTATCCAAAAAATTCAGTTCGCGCCCCGAGCTTACCGCTTCGAGCTCAGACCGGAGCATATCCTTAACCCTCTCATCATCTGCGCGGTCAAGCTGCTGCGTGATCGTCTCTGCCAGCAGTGCTCTCTCCTCCGCTCCGGCAAGTATCTCTCTTGCCGGAGTCAGCTCTGCCGCGGAGAGCCTGCCGGTGCGGCGCTGCGAAAGTATGTCGAAATACTCCATGACTTCAATCTCATCTCCGAAGAGCTGAATACGTATCGGACTTTCACTGCTCGGCGGGTAGAGGTCTACAATATCTCCCCGTATTGCGAACTGTCCCGGGCCCTCTACCATTTCGGCGCGGACATAGCCGCTGCCGCTCAGATATGCGCTGAGCCTGTCAGTAGATATTTCTGCTCCTTCCGACAGTCTCATACCGGAGGACGCAAGAATCCCGGGCGGAACTGTGTACTGAAGCGCCGCGTCCGGGGTAGTTATTATTATATCGTAATCGCCGCGCAAAATCGCGGACAGCACTCCTATTCTCTCGTACTCAAGCTCATGTGAAAAAGTCATATTGTGAAATATAAAATCCCTGAACGGATATATATAGGCGCTGATACCGCTTTCGCGGCAGGCGGAATACATTTTCGCACAATTTTTTTCATCGGGGAAAATGGTTAAAATTCCCCGGCCGAACCGCGCTCTGCAGTCCCGGGCAACGGACATGAGCAGGGAAATCCGCGCTCCTTCGCAAAGGCCGGTGACGGATATACTGTGCGGATTTTTCGAGCTCGTCTCGGAAAAAACTGCGGAAATCAGGCTGCTGTATTCTTTTTCATTTTTAATGCTGTCAGTTATAATATTCATGTGATTTTTCCAGTCTTCAATAAGGTAAAAAAGCCTGCAATAAGGCGTTTCGGCAGTGAATTGTACCGCCGAATTTTTTCAAAACTACAGGCGACAGAAGGAGCATCTCCCGCTGCCGCGTTTATGAATATATGATTATTTGGATGAAATCAGTATATCATATTAGGAGCTTCCTTGTCAATATTTTTGCCGCAAAAAAAGCGGCCGATCAATATCATTTTACTGCGCGGATTCGGAAAATATATCTTGAAATTGATTTTATTGTCATAATACCGTATAAATCAGGCCATAATATTCAGAGACTCGTCCGCAGCGCGCCGTCCGGTTCTGCGCCGCGGAAATATCTGTTGCATTATTTGGAGAAAGGACGCTCTGCAGAAATGAAGGAAAGAAAAAAATTATCGCGGCTGAAAAATCTTCTTGAGGAAGATGGCGGCTATGATTTTACAGTATTTGAGACGCACGCGGAAAGCGCAGTTGTCAGAAAAAAAAGCGGTGGACATACTGCGAGACTTTATGAAATTGTAGAAAAGATTCTTGAGGACTGCGCATATCGGGTCAGCTTCGCCGTGTTTTCCGAAAAGCTCAGAGATGCTCAGCGTGATTTCCACTTTGACGATTTGGAGCTTTACAGCGCTGCGGATGCGGTATCGCTTCTTTCATTGGAAGCGCTTTACCGGAATCCGTCAGAAGAGCTTCTTGGAAACATCGCGTATACTCTCCGTTCGCTTGACAGTGGAGAGTTTGAGGATTTTATCAGAGATGTTTCACACACAGATGCAATTCTGAGAAAAAACAATAAAACATATGAATGCAGCGATGACAGAACGCGGTCAATGTACCGCAGAAAAATTGCTGAAATTGCAAAAAAAGAGAATATAAGCCAAGCGGAGGCAGCAGAGCGCTGCGGACGGCAGATAAATATTGCGGGCGGCGCATCCAGCGGCAGAAAGACACTGTTTTTTCTTCTCTGTCTTGCCGTGCCGGTTTTGATCTCGGTCATCATTTTCTTCGTACTTGTCAGAGCAGGGCAGGATAATGCCATGGCCGCAGGAGAGAATTTTATCTCAAAGATAAGAGCGGACGGCGTCGGAATCTATATTATGGCGGCGTTTGCTTCTCTGTTTGTCTGTATACCGGTGTCCGAAGCCATGCGCCAGATAAGCGACCGTTTTTTCTCTGGAACGTCGCTGCTTAAATCGGTACCTTCTCTCAAGCTGAAACAGGTACCGGATGATGCTAAAACTATTGTTATAATTACTACGCTGCTTTTCGGTGAAAAGGGAGACCGGAAAATTTTTGACGCTCTTGAGCGTTACAGTCTCGGAAACCGGGGAAAAAATATCTGCTTTGGTGTCCTCGGCGATCTGCCCGACGCAAAGGAAATGTTCACCTCAAGGGATGCGGACAGTATTGCGTATGCAGAAGATCGAATCGAGGCTCTGAACAGGCGTTACGGCGGAGGCTTCTGTCTCTTTATACGCCGCAGAAGCCCGACCACGGACGGCAGCTTTATGGGATGGGAGCGCAAACGCGGCGCAGTTATTGAGCTTTCATCGCTGATTTCCGGCGATCCCACAACCTTTGATACGGTAATATGTGACGAAGCTTTTCTTCACGATATAAAATATATAATAACGTTAGATGCAGATACAAGACTTCCATTGGGCGGAGCACTGAAGCTTGTGTCCTGTATGCTCCACCCCTCAAACAAGCCTGTAATCCGCGACGGAAAGGTAGTGGATGGACATGCTATTCTTCAGCCTTCTGTTGCTACAACCGCTGACTCTGCGGCCTGCACGCCGTTTTCCGTTATGTGTACCGGAGCCGGCGGAACCGATGTGTATGCAGGCGCGGCGTACGACACCTATCAGACATTGTTCGACCGGGGAAGCTTCTGCGGTAAGGGTATCATAGACGTCAATGTATTCGCTAAGCTTATGAAGGATCGTTTCCCGGAGGAGACGGTGTTGAGTCATGATCTGCTTGAGGGGGAATACCTGCGCTCCGGAATCGTCAGCTCTGTGACATTTTCGGACAGTACTCCTAAGAACAAGGTATCTTACAATAAGCGGCTTCACAGATGGATACGCGGAGACGTGCAGGCACTCGCCTTTGCAGAAAAACCGCTTGACGCTCTTTCCGTATTCAAGCTTTACGACAACGTAAGAAGGGCGTCAGTACCGGCTTTTGCAATTCTGGCACTGCTGTTCTCCGTGTTTCTCGGCGAGAAGGCGGTGCTTATAATAGCCGTCGCTGCTTTGGCATATATTTTGCTTCCTTTTGTCTCGTCGCTGCTGGACTTTGCGGCAGAACTTCCGAGAAGGCTTATACACGATTCTTTCACACTCCGGCATGTTTCGAGAATATCTGCGCCTCTTGCGTCCTCACTGAGAACTGCGCTGTATGAAATATCGTCGCTGCTTGACAGAGCAATTCTGTTTGCCGACGCAGCCATGAAAAGCTTTGTACGTATGAAGTTCACGCACAGAAAGCTGCTTGAATGGACTACCGCGGCGGAGGGAGATATGTACAGGGGGCTTCTCTCCGACTACACGGTCAGGATGCTTCCGGATATTTTTGCCGGGACTGTTCTGATGCTTATGCCTTATGCCGTTCTCCGCGTTATAGGGCTTGCATTCTTTTGCCTTCCGTTCTGGTCCTGGAGAATGGGAAAGCCGTATAAAAAACAGGAAAACCGTATCAGTAAAAAATCAGAGGAAAGAATTCGCCGTGATGTGAGTGCTATGTGGCGCTTTTTTGCCGACAATGTCACGGAGGAGGATAATTTTCTTCCGCCGGACAATGTGGAATTTTCACCTGAGATTAAAACTGCTCACAGAACCTCCCCAACGAATATAGGCCTTTATATGGCGTCAGTGCTTTGCGCAAGAGACTTCGGCTTGATTTCATCCGCAGAGCTTTACAGCCGGTTATCGGATACGGTTTCCTCCGTGAATTCGCTTTCTAAATGGCACGGACATCTTTACAACTGGTATGATACGCGCCGCGGAGAAGTATTGCTGCCTTATGTGTCGACGGTTGACAGCGGAAACTTTATTGCCGCTCTTATTTCCCTCAGACGCGGAATAGAAGATTATTTCTGTGAAGAAAGCCGTTTGTCCGAGCTTATTGCTCCGCTTGACCGGCTTATATCCGAGGCGGACTTTTCTGTTCTCTACAGTGAAAGCAGAGGATTGTTTTATACCGGCGTAAATACGATAACCGAAGAGACAGACAGCGGCTTTTATGACTTTCTGATGAGTGAATGCAGAACTACGAGCTATGTTGCAATTGCAAGGGGAGAGGTTCCTGCCGAGCATTGGAGCAGGCTTGGAAGACCGCTTGTCACAAGGCATGGAATGCTCGGCGTTCTGTCGTGGAGCGGAACAGCCTTTGAATACTTTATGCCCACTTTATTTATAGAGCCTGTTCAGAATACCCTTGAATGGGAGGCGCTTGCCTTTGCTCTGAGAATGCAGCGGGAGCATCCATGCCGGAGAGTATTCGGCAGAAGCGAGGGCTGCTATTTTGCATTTGACTCAGATTCAAATTATTGCTACCGCGCTTTTGGAGCGCCGTCGCTTGCCGTCAGCCGCGAAGGCAGAGAAAATGTTATAACTCCATACTCCTCATACCTGATGATGCAGTTTGCGCCGGAGCAGGCGCTTGCAAACCTTGAAAGAATTGAGAGCTACGGGATGTTCGGGCGGTACGGATTTTATGAATCTCTTGATTTTTCCCGGACAAGAGTGGGCGGAGGCTATGCTGTAATCAAATCGTTTATGTCGCATCATATCGGAATGAGTATGCTTGCTTCTGCAAATTTGTGTTTCGATGGCATTTTCAGGCGCAGATTTATGCGTGACCCCGAGATGGCGTCGGCTGAAAGTCTCTTGGACGAACGAATTCCGATAGGTGCGATAGTCACAAGGAAACGGATTAAGGCTTCACGGCCAAAACTGAAGCCTGAATGGCGCGGAAGTAAGTATCAGACGGAAAAAGCGCCCGGACTTCCCGCCGCGGAAATAATCAGCGGAAGTGCTTTGCATCTGCTTGCGCTTTCGGACGGTACTTCGATGCTTTCTCTCGGAAGAACAGCTCTAACTGCTGAAATCGGCGACGATTTTTCCGTGTGCGGCATGACTGCATGCTCTTCCTTCAAAGAGCAGAACGAGACTGAGGCTTCTGAAGCATCAAAGGAGGGATATCGCTCCGCAGATATTCTGAATTCGGAAATAGATTTACGTACGAACGGACTAAGAGATTCGAGACGCGGTATGAGACTTCTTATAAATTCCGACGGCAGCGTTGTGTCGACGGACGATATGGAGATGAGCAGAAGCGGAGAGAAGATTGTATACTCCTACAGCAGCGGCAGCTTTAAGCTTGCGTCGGAATGGTCTTTTGACAACCTTGAAAATGCGCTGATTATCAAAATCGACGCGCACGGCTCTTTTTTTGAAATTTCACCCGTGCTTTATGCCGAGCCGATTATTTCCGCACTTGAGGATTACAGATCTCACCCTGCTTATTCAGCTATGTCGATAGAGACAGAGTATATTTCCGGAGAGGGAATTCTCATATTCAGGAAAAGAGCGCGCAAAAAAGAACATGGGATTTTTGTTGCGATGGCATTCGGAAGCGACGGAGACGCTGAATTCGCGGTACGCAGACGTGATATGCTTCCTGCAATGTACGATTTATCAGATATTAAGGCAGTATGCTCCGGAGAGCTGCCTTGCAGAGACGGAGCATGTATTGATCCGGTTGCAATTCTCCGCAGAAAATCGAGAAGCAGAAGAGGAATATATAAAGGAGAAATTTTTATTTCCGCAGGGCAGGAAAGAGAGGATGTTATCAGGATTATCCGTCTTCTCAGAGCAAGGAAGAACAGGTCTGTAATCAAAAATCCAGTTTATTATGTTACTCAGAAAAACGGTCAGCTTCAGATGCCATTTACTGATATGAGCCCGCGCGAGGATAAAGTATGCTCCCAGCTGCTTGCCAGACTGTATTTCCGAACGGGCGAAAATTTCAGTCCGGAAGAAAATCTGCGGCAGGAGGATATATGGAAATACGGAATATCCGGTGATATGCCGGTAATTTATGTCTCTCTGGATGAAAAAGCGGATAATGGTATGCAGCTTTCAGAAGCTGCTGAAAAAGCTGAAAACTCTGTGCGGACGCTGATGAAATGTGCAAAAAAGCTGTTTCTGTCGGGAATCCGGGCTGATTTTGTGTTTGCTTTTTCACCGACAAGGGGATACCGCGAGCCGGTGAAGGACTATCTTTTTAGAACTGCGGCGCTGGTCAGGGCGGATTTTCTTATTGGCAAAAGGGGCGGAATTCATATTGCTGGGCTGAGGGGAGACAAAAACACGGAGGAGCTTCTTCTCTGCATATCCATGGCGCATATAAGCATTAAGAAAAATACCCCTCTTGCCGAGCTTTCAGAGCAGATTATTTCACCGCTGTACCGCAGACCACTCAGAAAAGCCGGAAAATCACGCACTTTGCAGAATAAAGTTTCTGCAAACGCAGGCGGAGCCTGCTCATCATTTCTGCCGGGCGGAGTTTACAGAATTATAAAGAACGGACGTCATGAGCTGCCATATTCATATATCAGCCAGGGGAGCTGCTTCGGCACTCTCGTGACGCAAAATTCTCTTGGGTTTTCATGGTTTGCAAACAGCCGGGAATACAGGATTACACCATGGTCGGGAGACGCTGTCGCCGGTTTCGTAGGAGAATTTCTGACCGCTGTTTACGGAGATTCGGAAATTGATCTGTGCGCAGCGGCAAATGAGGTTCAGTACCGCGGACGCATTGCAGAATACACCGGAAAAACAGACGATTATGAATACAGGCTCCGTGTCGGAACCGATCCGAAGCTGCCTGTAAAGCTGATTCATGTAGATTCCGATATGAGTCTCCCGCTTCGTCTCTCAGTCTCCGTGTGTGCGCCGGCAGGTACAGTCCGGGTATTTCACAGTGGAGAAGCATGCTTTTGCGTTTGTCTTTACGGGTCCCTCCGCGGAAAAACAATATTTATAAAAGCAGTGGGATATGACTCTTTTGTATTCGGTGTTATGCCTACTGTCCGCGGACTGAATCTGAATGAAGAAAATCCGGAGAGGATTGGGAAAGTACTCTGCGCCACTAAGCTCTTCCGTACTGTCTCGCATAAATATTCCTCCGGCAGGGAGATAAGCGCGGCTTTGTCCGAGAGTGACGGTGGTACCGGATTTTATCTCGACACACAGTATAAAAGCATGTGCGAGCTTTTCAATCATTTTCTCCCGTGGCAGGTGTATGCCTGCAGAATACGCGGCAGAACTGGCTTTTATCAGCCGGGCGGCGCATACGGCTTCAGAGACCAGCTTCAGGACTGTCTTGCGGCCGTCTACTTTGACCGCAGTCTCTTAAGAACTCATATCCTGCGGTGTGCGGCGAGACAGTACAGAGAAGGGGATGTAATGCACTGGTGGCATGATATTCAGGAATCTGATGGCAGCTTCCGTCCTCGCGGAATAAGGACAAGATGCTCGGATGATATGCTCTGGCTGCCCTTTGCGGTCTCCTATTACCTTGCGAGAACAGGAGACTATAAAATTCTTGATGTCCGCGTCCCGTTTCTGGTTTCAGAGCCGCTTGGACAATTTGAAAACGACAGATATGAATCGCCCGGCTATTCTTCGGAAAAATCGCCGCTGTACGAACATTGCGTAAAGGCTTTATCACGTATAAGGCTCAGCAAAAGAGGTCTCCCATTTATCGGCAGCTGCGACTGGAACGACGGTCTTAGCGCAGTCGGAGAGGCTCACGGTATAGCAGGAGCAGGGGAAGGAGAGAGCGTTTGGCTTGCGATCTTCGGAAGGCTTGTAATACGCGATTTTCTTCCGGTATGCATTTATAATGACGACCGTGAGACGGCAGCAGAACTGAAAAAGCTGGATGAGACAATGAAGAATGCAGTTGAAAAGTACGCCTGGCATCCCGAGGGAGACGGCGGGTTTTATATACGTGCATTCTATGGGGACGGAACTTCGATCGGAGCCGGAGACCCGGAAAGCTGCTTCATCGACCTTATTCCGCAGGCCTTTGCGGCTATTCTGGGAGACAGTTCTTCCGGGCAACGAACCGAGATGGCTGTCGAGGCAATGCTCCGATATCTGCACGACGGAAATCTCGGAGTGACAAAGCTGCTTTCTCCGCCTTTTTCCGACATTTCGGAATCAAAATCAGGAAAAGATCCCGGATATATCAAGGGGTATCCTGAGGGAATGAGAGAAAATGGAGGTCAATATACTCATGCCGCTGTGTGGGCTGCATGGGCGCTTTATGATACAGGTTCTCCTGACGCGGCGTTTAAGCTTCTGCGGGAGATCGATCCTTCGTCGCATCCCGCTGAGATATATAAGGCCGAGCCGTATGCCCTCGCAGGAGATGTAAGCGTGAATGAGCACCATTACGGAGAAGCAGGCTGGAGCCTTTATACGGGTGCGGCAGCCTGGTATTACCGTCTTATACTTGAAAAGTTTATCGGCTTTGACGAACGAGGAGACTGTTTCAGTATCTCTCCGGGAATAACCAAGCTTACAGGAGGATTTAAGCTGACTGTAAATCGCAGGGGCACCACCTACAAAATCAGTGCCCGTCCTGCGGACAGAAATGCATGGATTCTTGACGGACACGAGGTTTCAAATCTGTTCAGGTACGATAAAAAAGAACATGTTCTTGAAATATCGGTAAAAACTTGAAATTTATCCTTGAGTGTGATATAATCAAAGGCGCATTATCGGTTTAATAAAAAAATTAAGCTCTGCGCCTTCTCAAAGCCGGATGTTCCGGCCTCACTCAGCTAAAAAACAGGCGCAGGCTGTATAATGCATTTGCCGCATTATACGGCTTGCGCTTTTGTCTTTAGATTAACTTTCATACAACGTGTAAAAGGTACGGACACGGTATCTAAGAAAGGCATGGTCATAATTATGAGAAACTATTCTAATATAATTTCCTTTCCGGGACTTGGAATCGGTGAATTTACCGTGAATAACGTAGCATTCTCTGTCTTCGGAATCGATATTGCATGGTACGGTATCATTATCACCGCAGGTATGATCATCGCTTTCTGCTATGCATCATGGAGAGCGGTGAAGTATGAAAAAATAAAATTTGACGATATGCTTGACTATGCTATCTGGATAATTCTTTGCGGTGTGATCGGTGCAAGACTGTATTATGTTATAATGGACGATTCGCACTATACCCTGAAGCAGATATTTGCCCTGCGCGACGGCGGACTTGCCATTTACGGCGGACTGATAGGCGGAGCGCTGGCAGCCTTCGTTGTTACGAAGATTAAAAAGCTCAGTTTTCCGTCTGTAGCGGATGCAGTTATGCCTGGAGTTATGCTGGCGCAGTCTATTGGACGTTGGGGGAACTTTATGAATGGGGAAGCTTACGGTGGGTTAACTAATCTGCCGTGGAGAATGGCCTTTACCACCGATTACGGTACGTTTTGTGTTCATCCTACATTCCTTTATGAATCACTTTGGAATCTTATAGGCTTTATTATTATCAACCTGTACTACAGAAAGAAAAAATATAACGGTGAAATTGCTCTCATGTGTGTTACCTGGTACGGAGCAGGACGTATGGTAATTGAGGGACTGCGCACCGACAGCCTGTATCTCGGAAATATCCGTATTTCTCAGCTTGTTGCATTTATCTGCTTTATTGCCGGAAGTCTTCTTCTCATTCTTCTGCGTGCAAGGGCAAAAAAGGGCAAACCGGCAGAAGGACAGAGTGCCGAATCCGTCGAAGCAGCTCAAGTGTCCGGTGCCGATAAATTTAACAAAAATTCCATGGTTGAAAATGATGTGCACGCGAGCCTCACGTTGGAAGAGAATGCAAAAGCTGATGAAAATACCGATGAACAAAATAAAAAGACGAACGGAGAAGGATAATTTTCCATTATACCTTACAGCCGGCTATAGCTTAGGCAAGATGTCTCACCATTAAGGCAGCAGCTTTAATGGTGGTCGCCTCTTAGGTCGGCAGCCTTAATTGAGATCGCCTTTCAGGCGGCGGGTTACATTCACCATTCAGTGGGAGATACAATCTCCTACTGGAATGGTTGCCGCGCCATTTGGCGGGGCGAGCCCCTTATTGAAAAGGCGGTTTGCTTTTATCAAATATTTATTATGACTATTACGACAGAAAGGCATGGTTATCAAAATGACGGATATTGCAGCAAAAGATGAAAAAATAATTGACGGAAAGGCAATTGCGGCTCTGTGCCGCGCCGAAATAGCGGAGGAGGTTGCCGCTATGACGCGCAAGCCTGCGCTTGCAGTTATAATTGTCGGAGAAAATCCTGCTTCGCAGGTTTATGTCAGAAATAAGGAAAAGGCCTGTCTTGAAGCGGGAATTCGCTCCTCAGTTTACCGCTTGCCAAAAGAAACAAGCCAGCAGGAGCTTATCGCTCTTATCGGCCAGCTTAATGCCGATGATGAAACCGACGGTATTCTTGTTCAGCTTCCCCTGCCAAAAAAATCCGAGGGAGGCAGCGGAATAGACGAATCGGCTGTCCTTGCGGCTATATCCGGCTTTAAGGACGTAGATGCTTTCGGCGCCGAAAATGTCGGCCATATAATGATGGGAGATTTTCATATGCTTCCATGTACTCCTGCCGGCGTAATGACATTGCTTGAAAAGAGCGGCGTAGACCCGTCAGGAAAGGAATGCGTTGTCGTGGGACGCAGCAACATTGTGGGAAAACCCATGGCAATGCTGCTGCTCCATAAAAATGCAACCGTTACAATCGCGCATTCGAAAACAAAGGAGCTTTCCGAGGTATGCAGAAGAGCGGATATACTTGTCGTCGCCGTCGGCCGAGCCGGACTTATTACAGGCGATATGATAAAGGATGGCGCTGTTGTAATCGATGTCGGAATGAACCGCAATGAACAGGGAAAACTATGCGGAGACGTCGATTTTGAAAGCGTGTATCCAAAGGCAGCAAAAATAACGCCGGTACCTGGTGGTGTCGGTCCGATGACGATAACCACACTGCTTCAGAACACTGTCACTGCGGCAAAGCTACGCCATCCTGAGCTTTCAATAAGAGGCTTGCCCCGTAATTCAACGTGACAAGGGTTGGCAAAGCCAACCTGCCATTCAGTAGGAGATTGTATCTCCCACTGAATGGTGAAATGTCCCCCGCC
>CABPZV010000054.1 GCA_902462015.1 uncultured Eubacteriales bacterium
CAGAAGAAGTCGCAAGAATCCGCGGTATCTCTGTTGAAGCGCTTAAGAAATAAGGAGGAGCCGAAATGAGTAAAGTAAAAATAACACTCGCAAAGAGCCTCATCGGTGCAAAGCCTAATCAGAAGCTTACTGCTGAGTCTCTCGGTCTTCGTAAGATTGGCGACAGTATTGTTCACGAGTCAGGAAGCGTTATTGACGGCAAAATCGTAAAAATAGCCCACCTTGTTAAAGTAGAGGCTGCCGAGTAATATATTCGGAAACTTGTTCTAAAAAATAAGGAGAGATTATTCGGGGGCATCAGGCCTCGAATAACGAGCAGGATTTTCCTTTGAGATTTAACGTAACTGTTCGTACTCCGATAAAGAAAGGAATGTTCATACAGATGAAACTCCATGAACTTTCACCTGCGGAAGGCTCAGTAAAAGCTTCCTTCCGCGTAGGAAGAGGTCCCGGTTCCGGCAATGGAAAAACCTCTGGAAAAGGTCATAAAGGTCAGAATGCGCGTTCGGGCGGCGGCGTACGTCCTGGTTTTGAAGGCGGACAAATTCCGCTTTACAGAAGACTTCCGAAAAGGGGCTTCAAGAACCGTTTTGCAGTGAACTATGCAATTGCCAATGTTGCGCAGCTCAACGTTTTTGAAGACGGTGAGGTTGTAGATATGGCGGCGCTTAAGGCTCGCCGTATTGTAACCAACCCTCTTGACGGCCTAAAGATCCTCGGCAACGGGGAAATTACCAAGAAGCTTACGGTTAAAGCTTCCTGTTTCAGCGCTTCCGCAAAAGAAAAAATAGAGGCCGCAGGCGGAAAGGCTGAGGTGGTATAACGTGTTTAAGACGATAGTCAACGCTTTCAAGATCCCGGATCTTAGAAGAAAAATGTTGTTCGTACTTATGATTATTCTGCTCTACAGACTCGGCGCTGTAATGCCGGTTCCATTTGTAGATGCGAATGTACTTGCGGAGAACTTTTCTGCAAGCAACGGATCCTTTTTTCAGTACCTGAATATTATGTCAGGCGAGGCGTTCTCGCGTGCGACATTGTTTGCACTGTCTATTCAACCGTATATCACTGCACAGATTGTAATGCAGCTTCTTACTATCGCAATTCCCGCTCTTGAAAAAATGCAGAAGGAAGGCGAAGAAGGAAGAAAGAAAATAAATACGATTACACGTTATGTAACTGTTGGACTTGGGCTTATAACGGCTTACGGTTATTACGCTTATATGAAAGCCAACGATGCAATTGTTTCGTTTACAAATACAGGTTCAAGCGTGCTTGCAGCGTTTGTAATTGTGGCGTGCTACGCGGCTGGCTCGGCTCTTGTAATGTGGCTTGCCGAGAGGATCAATGAATTCGGTATAGGCAACGGTATTTCACTAATACTTTTTGCGAATATCGTGTCAAGTGGTCCTACGATCGTTTCTATGCTAATATCTTTCTTCAGAAGCGGTCCGTGGTACATTGTTGCCGCTGAAGCAATAATTTTTATAGCATTGGCCGTAGTTGTTTTTGTTGTGTTTGTTACAAACAGTGAAAGGCGTATTCCCGTACAGTATGCTAAGAAGGTTGTCGGTCGGAAAATGTACGGAGGTCAGTCCTCGTTCCTTCCGATTAAGCTTAACATGTCCGGTGTTATGCCTATCATCTTTGCAAGCTCAATTGTATCGCTTCCTACGACAATTGCGATGCTGTTTCCGACGCCTGAAAAGGGAACCTTCTGGTATGGCTTTTTACAGTTCTTTTCGTATTCATCCTGGTTCTATCCGGTTTTGATGTTTATTTTGATTATTGCATTTGCATATTTTTATGTTGAGATTTCATTCAATCCGGTTGAAATTGCAAATAACCTTCAGAAAAACGGAGGCATGATCAAAGGAATACGTTCCGGAAGACCCACGGTGGAATACATCAGAAAGGTACGCGGAAGAATTACGCTTATAGGCGCTTTATTTCTCGACATTATTGCTGTATTTCCGCTAATTGTCAATATTTGTACCGGCAGTTCGCTTGGAAGTATTGCATTCGGCGGTTCATCACTGTTGATTGTGGTCGGTGTTGCGCTTGAAACTGTTACGGAGCTTGAGGCACAGATGACGATGAGACATTACAAGGGATTCCTTGAATAATGTCGGTAAGGAATGGCACAAAAATTATGAAAATAATATTTTTAGGGGCTCCCGGCGCAGGCAAGGGGACTCAGGCTGAAATCGTCAGCAAAACATACGGGATTCCGGCAATATCAACCGGAGCGATTATCAGGGAGGCTATTAAGACCGGAACTGATATGGGAAAGGCTGCTATGTCTTATACAGAGGCCGGCAAGCTTGTTCCGGATGATGTAGTTATCGGAATAATCAAAGAAAGACTCGCAAAGGATGACTGTTCTAAAGGCTTTATTTTAGACGGTTTTCCGCGTACCGTTGTTCAGGCGGAAGCGCTTGATAAAATGGGTGTTGAAATTGACCGTGTAATCAGTATCGAGGTTGCCGACAAGGATATTGTAGAGCGTATGAGCGGACGCAGAGTCTGCCCTGCGTGCGGCGCGTCCTTCCATGTTGAATGGAATAAGCCGAAGCAGGAGGATATTTGCGACAAATGCGGTGCTGCTCTTGTAGTACGCAAAGATGACGATCCGGCTGTTGTTATTGACAGACTCAAGGTTTATCATGAGCAGACAGAACCCCTTAAAAACTACTATGAGAAAAAGAATAAGCTCAAGACCGTTATCGGTCAGGTTGAAGTAGCTGATACGACAAAGCTTACTTTAGAAGCTTTGAACGGTTGAGCGATGATTTTCTCTGAGGGAGCGATTTCATGATAACGCTTAAAACCAAAGAACAGATTTCTGTTATGCGGGAGGCCGGCAAAATTACCGGCGAGGCATTACTGTTGGGTGGAGAGGCTGCCAGGGAAGGAGTCTCTACCTTGCATATAGATACTGTCGTTCGCAGACATATTGAGAAGTATGGCGCCAAGCCTTCATTTCTTGGATATGGAGGATTTCCGGGCAGCGCATGTATCAGTATCAACGATGAAGTAATTCACGGAATACCTTCGGGGCAAAGGCTGCTTCAGGAGGGGGACATCGTCAAAATAGATGTCGGAGCTTTTTATAAAGGCTTTCATGGGGACAGTGCCTGCACATTCGCGGTAGGACATATTTCGGATGAAGCTAAAAAGCTGATTGAGGTAACAAAGAATTCATTTTGGCGCGGTATTTCCGCAGCCGGCATTAATGGCGGCAGGATTGGAGACATCGGAGCTGCTGTCGATTCATATGTTACTGAGAACGGTTTTTCATCTGTTCGCAGATATGTAGGTCACGGTGTCGGGCATGAGCTTCATGAACAGCCTGATGTACCTAATTACGGACGTCCCGGAAGAGGCCCGAGGCTTCTTAAAGGCATGACGATTGCAGTGGAGCCGATGGTCTGTACGGGAACATATGAGGTGAAGGAGCAAGCAGACGGCTGGACAGTTAAAACTGCCGACGGAGGACTTTCTGCTCATTATGAACATTCGATTGCATTTACCGAGGAGGGAATCATGATTCTTACGGCGGTAAATGTGCCGGATTTTGTCCCATACGGTGCAGATCCGATTGTACTTTAATATGACACATATTTGGTATCGTATGAAAGATAATGAAAATACGGCTATGACAGAGAAGCTTGAAAAAGGGTGTTATGTTTTGTCTCTTTCCGGGCGCGATTCAGGAAGAATACATGTTGTATTGTGCTGCGGGGAAGACGAGTATGCCTATATTGCCGACGGCAGATGCAGAACTGTCTCAAAACCGAAGAAAAAAAAGCGCAGACATCTGCGGCGGATCGGATTACCGCCTTATCGGGGCGCTTTTACAGATTCGGCTATAGCTGCGGCCGTTAAAGCTGCGGCAGATGTTCCCGATCTTTGACGCTTGAATGTGGATTAGATAAATATTCTGAAACAGCTATTCTAAATTAGAAAGCGGAGGGATTATTCTGGCAAAGGATGATATTCTTGAATTTGAAGGCACTGTAATTGAAGCAATGCCTAATGCAACCTTTAAGGTTCAGCTGCCGAACGGACATATCGTGACAGCACGGATTTCCGGAAAGCTGAGAATGAATTATATTTGGATACTGCCCGGTGATAAGGTTACGGTAGAGGTCTCTGTATACGATCTCACCAAAGGACGAATTACATGGCGTACCAAGGCAGAAAGGAATGGTAATTAAAATGAAAGTAAAACCTTCCATTAAGAAAATATGTGATAAGTGTAAGATTATCCGCCGCCATGGTAAAATCATGGTTATATGCGAAAATCCGAAACACAAACAGAGACAGGGTTGATTCCTGTCGGTTTAAAAGGAGTGAATAAAAGAGATGGCACGTATTGCAGGCGTAGATATTCCAAATGCAAAGCGCATCGAGATTGCTCTTACCTATATTTACGGTATAGGCCGCAGCACATCGAATAAGATACTTGCAAAGACAGGCATCAATCCCGATACTCGTGCGCAGGAGCTTACCGAGGAACAGATTGCTAAGCTTCGTGAAGAGATTGAGGCAAATCACAAGGTTGAAGGTGATCTTCGCCGTGATATTGCACTTGATATCAAGCGCATGATCGAAATAAACTGCTATCGCGGTATCCGTCACCGTAAGGGACTGCCGGTAAGAGGACAGCGTACCAAGACAAACGCAAGGACAAGAAAAGGTCCGGCTAAGACGATAGCTAACAAGAAGAAGTAAAGGAGTGAATGAGTACAGATGGCAAAGGTAACAAAAAAAGTAATCAAAAAACGCCGCGAAAAAAAGAATATTGAACGTGGCGCAGCGCATATCAGTGCTACATTCAACAATACAATCGTAACAATTACAGATATTCACGGCAATGCTGTATCGTGGGCGTCTGCCGGTGAAATGGGCTTTAAAGGTTCGCGTAAGTCTACGCCTTTTGCAGCTCAGAGCGCATCGGAAGCTGCTGCCAAGAAAGCGATTGATCACGGAATGAAGACTGTTGAGGTTTATGTGAAGGGCCCCGGATCAGGACGTGAGTCTGCGATTCGCGCACTTCAGACTACGGGACTTGAAATCAGTTTAATCAAGGATGTTACACCTATTCCGCACAATGGCTGCAGACCCCCGAAAAGAAGACGCGTTTAATTGCTTTTTTGCATCCAATTATATTTGGATGGTGCAAGGCCGCACAAATGCGGCTGCGTGATTTATAAATTCGCATGTTTCACAATTGTTGAACAGGAGGAATAGAAACTAAAATGGCAAGATATACAGGACCTGCTTGCAGACTTTGCCGCAGGGAAGGTAAAAAACTCTTTCTGAAGGGCGACCGCTGCCTTACAGGTAAGTGCGCAATTGACCGCCGTCCTACTGCACCCGGTCAGCACGGCGCTGCCAGAAAGAAAGAGGGAGAATACGGCATGCAGCTTCGCGAGAAGCAGAGAGCAAAGAGATATTACGGTGTTCAGGAAAAGCAGTTCAAGTCTTATTTTCTTAAGGCTGACCGCGCTGAAGGCGTTACCGGTGAGAATCTTCTTACATTGCTCGAGCGCCGTTTTGACAATGTAATTTACAGAATGGGATTTGCAGGAAGCCGCCGTGAATGCCGTCAGCTCGTATTGCACGGACATTTTCTGCTTAACGGGAAGAAGGCCAATATACCGTCGATTATTCTTAAGGCAGGCGATGTCATTACACTGAAGGAGGACAGCCGTAAGAGCGCCCGTATTAAAGAGCTGATTGACAGATGCGCTTCCTCTACCTCTCCGAAATGGCTTGAAGTCGACAGAGAGGCTGTAAAGGCAACGGTTAAAGAGCTTCCTAAGAGAGAAGACGTTGACTTTCCGTTTGAAGAACATCTCATCGTCGAGCTTTATTCTAAATAAGATTTTCCGGATGCTTGCGCGAGTGTCTGGAATCTGTCTCGCGTCAAGCCGATCTCAAGTTTAATTGTTCTGAATGAGAGATAATACAGGAGGGAAAATAATGATAGAAATAGAGAAGCCAAACATTTCAACGGTAAATATGAGCGAGGATGGAAAATCTGGCAAGTTTATTGTTGAACCGCTTGAAAGAGGCTATGGTACAACTCTCGGAAACTCTCTGAGACGCGTACTTCTCAGCTCACTTCCCGGCGTTGCTGTTACCAGTATAAAGATTGAGGGCGTGCTTCATGAAATTTCCACGATTCCGGGAGTTAAGGAAGATGTTACCGAGATTGTACTGAATGTTAAAGGAATTACCGCTAAGCTGTATTCTGACGAGCCTAAAACGGTTATAATCGACTGCAGTGGAGAACGTGAAGTAACAGCAGGAGATATTAAACAAGATTCTGACATTGAAATACTGAATCCTGAGCACCATATTGCAACTCTGAGTGAGGGTTCGCGCTTGTACATGGAGCTTACCTTTGATCATGGCCGCGGCTATGTTTCTCAGGAACGTAATAAGCAGCTTAGTCAACCGGCAATCGGCGTGATTTTTACCGATTCTATATATACTCCGGTATATAATGTAAGCTATAAGGTAGAGAATACACGCGTCGGCAGTAATACCGATTACGATAAGCTCACGCTCGAGGTTTTGACGAACGGAACGATTTCCGCTAAGGAAGCCATTTCGCTCGGAGCCAAGATACTCAATGAGCATCTCAACTTGTTTGTCGATTTATCAGATGAGGCAAAGAAGGCAGAGATTATGGTTGAACGTGAGGAAACGATTAAGGAGAAAGTCCTTGAGATGACCATTGAGGAGCTTGACATGTCCGTAAGAAGCTTCAATTGTCTGAAGCGTGCTGGAATTGATACGGTAGAGGATTTAACAAATCGTACTGAAGCGGATATGATTAAAGTCAGAAATCTTGGAAAAAAGTCGCTTGAAGAAGTTATCTTTAAGCTGCATTCTTTGGGTCTTGATCTAAAGAAAGAAGAGGAATAAAAAGGAGGAATCCAGAATGCCAGGTACAAGGAAACTCGGAAGACCTACCGCGCACCGCAATTCAATGCTTCGCGGAATGGTTACGTATCTTCTTGAGAACGGTACGATTGAAACTACCGTTTACAGAGCAAAAGAAGTGCGCAGTATGACCGAGAAGATGATAACACTCGGCAAAAAGAACACACTGGCGAGCCGCCGTGCTGCTCTTTCATATATAACGAAAAAAGAAGTAGTAAAGAAGCTGTTCGATCAGATTGCACCGGAATATGCTGACCGTAACGGTGGATATACAAGCGTTTATAAGCTTGGTCCGCGGCGCGGAGACGGCGCTGAAATGGCAATTATTCGTTTAGTTGGCTTTGAGGATAAGAAGAACGAGAAGGCCGAGGAAAAAGCTGACAAAACCGATAAAGCTGCTAAGGCTGATAAAAAGGAAGAAAAGACCGAAGAGGCAAAGGCTGAATAATCGCTTATTTCTTTATGCGTAATTTTTTCGTATAAATATTTGAACTGTCCCATTCTGTACATGAGTATTAGTGCGGTATGGGACAGCTCATTTTTTATACTGTATTAAAGATGATTTCATTAATTTTAGCTTGCAATTATGTGCTTTGTGATGTATAATAACTATATTGCCGGTTTGTGTAAAGCTAATGCGTCGGTTTAGATTTAAAATATCGCATCGGAGGTTAGTACCGTATTTGAAGATTGGAAATATTGTACTTAAAAACGGTCTTTTACTGGCTCCTATGGCCGGTGTTACGGACAGCACCTTCAGGAGGATTTGTAAGAGCTTTGGCGCTGAATATATGGTTTCGGAGATGATATCTGCCAAGGCGATTGTATATCATGACAGCAGAACTCCTGAACTCGCAAAAATGAGCAGCGCAGAACGTCCGATGGCTCTTCAGATTTTCGGAAGTGATCCTGCTGTTATGGCGGAGGCTGCGGCATGGCTTTATGATAATTTTCATCCCGATGCTATTGATATCAACATGGGATGCCCTGTAAGAAAAATAGCCGGGAACGGCGACGGCTCCGCGCTGATGAAATCTCCTGAAAGGGCAGAAAAAATTGTATCGTCTGTTGTTGAAGCTGTTGGCGCTGAAATTCCGGTAACGGTTAAAATACGTACCGGCTTTAATAGTGACACTGTTAATGCTGTACCGTTTTCAGTTATGCTTGAACAGGCTGGAGCATCTGCGATTTGTGTTCACGGCCGTACGCGGGAGCAGATGTATGCTCCTCCGGTAGATCTGAATACAATAGCGGATGTAAAGAAAGCAGTTTCTATCCCCGTTATCGGCAACGGCGGAATATATTCCGGCGCTGATGCGCGCAGAATGTTTGAGTATACCGGCTGTGACGCTGTTATGATCGGGCAGGGAGCCTGCGGCAATCCCTGGATTTTTGAAGAGATAACTGCATATTTAGAGGGCAGAAGGTATATCTCTCCGCAAATTCATGACAGGATCGGACTTGCCAAAAAGCACACTGAAATGCTTATTGCCGATAAAGGCCTGAATGTTGGAATCCGCGAGTCGAGAAAGCATATTTCATGGTATATAAAGGGCATTCCCGGCGCGGCTAAGATTCGTGATCTGATAAACCGTGCAGAGTCGCAGGAAAATGTTTTTTCATTGCTTGATGAGCTTGAAAAAGGGGCTGGTCTTAGGAGAGGATCTTTTCCGGCTGAATGAAATCGCTTCGGCGTTAAAAATATTTTAGATATTTGGTTAATTAAGCTTTTTTACTTGCATATCTATGGATAGTAAAATTTTTATATGATTAAAAAGGTTTGCTTCCGGTTTACTTATACACTTATTTACGGTATTTTCGGATTGCGTACATGATAAGAAAGGCATGGTGATTTATATGCAAAACGCTGCTTTTTATAATGGGAGAATTACAGCCATTGAAGATATGACGGTTCCGCTTAATGACCGCGCGGTTTATTTCGGTGACGGTGTATATGACGTTGCATTTTGCCATAATGGAAAGCCGTTTCTGATAGACGAGCATTTTGACCGTTTTTATAATAGCTGCAGATTGATAAAAATCGATTTTCAGTATAGCAGAGATGAATTGCGGGCAATCATTGACGACCTTATTTCACGTCTTGACGATAAATCTGACGCTATTATATACTGGCAGGCAAGCAGAGGGACAGCAGCGCGGAACCATCCTTTTCCGGGAGAAAATGTGAAGCCCAATCTTCTCATGTATGTAAAGCCCAAGAAGATTACGAATCTTGACAAACGTATGAAGCTTGTTACATGGGATGATATACGTTATAAGATGTGCAATGTAAAAACCATTAACCTTATACCGAACATCCTTGCAGCAGAGCATGCAGTTTCGTCGGGATGCGATGAAGCGGTTCAAATACGCGATATGCTTGTGACTGAAAACGGGGAAATTCTAAGGGATGTGGTTACCGAGGGAGCGCATACGAATATCTTTATTGTCAAAGACGGAAAGCTCATAACGGCTCCGCTCGGATGCTATATACTTCCAGGTATTGCGAGAAAACATATTATTGAGTTATGCAGTGAGCACGGAATTGACACTGAGGAGCGATATATTACACGAGGCGAGCTTTTTGATGCCGATGAAATACTGGTAACAAGTACTACGACTCTTGTCAGGGCAGCGTGTGAGCTTGACGGCAGGCCGGTTGGATGCCGCAATCAGAAACTTGTCGATGATCTTCAGGCATGGTATCTTGAAAAACTTGAAAACGCAACAAAATGATACAAAAATACGGTGTAAATTTGGTTTGACAGATTTACACCGTATTTTTACAGATATTAATGCGAATAAATAACGGGACAGGATTTTTTGTATCCGGATTCGTTTTATTGGCGCCGATTACAACCGAACCGGCTGAACGATCTGCTAATTGTCAAATTTCAGTTTATGAATCATGTAAAAGACCGCTGCAGATATAATTAAAACGTATAAGGCCGGAACGGCGATGTCTGAAGTTCCCGGAGCGGGTGAGCTCTTTGGAGAGTATTCAATTACTTTTTCAGTAAGCGTCAGTATTCCGCCGTAGTGTTCGACATTAAAACCAAGACCTGAACCGGTTGTAAAGTTGCCGGAATTTCCGGGGCGGTCGAGATAGCAGAGCATAAATCCGAAAGACAGTCCCTTTTCAGGGGTAAGCCCGCTTGCCGATGCTATATCCGGATTGGACAGCGTTCCACAGGTTGGATTTTGATTGTTTATTCCGACGGCATTCACCTGATTCCAAGCAAGGAAACATTCGAACTGCCATCCACTGGAGGTTTTTTGCCCTGTTGCTCTATAGCTTTCCCCATCGAGCATTTCTCCGCCGGCTGAGCTTCCGATTCCTTTATAATCGGCATAGTTTTGTCTGATAATATACAGCGACGACGGAGAATTTTTTTTTGCGACTGAGGGCAAAGCAAAGGTGAAAAATTCTCCCGGATGGCCGCCGGTAATCAGCATTCCCGGGTTGAGACCGAGCTGCAGTGCGTCGCCGGAGAGTACGCTTTCCGGATTTTCTTCAGCTGCATACGCTTCGGTCGGATCTGTTATTTCCGCAGCGATGTACAGCCCATCTTCATCCCAGAGAAAATATACGTCTGCAGAACTTTCGATGTTTCCGTTCCAGGGAGAAGCGGTGCAGGTGTTTTCGTTCATTGTGATTTTGTCAGCGTCAGACCATTCGTCCTTTTCTATTATGCCGTTCAGCTGAGGGGTGCCTGACGGGACTTCTCTTATAAGTTTTTCTGTTTGACCGGCGGCAACACCGCTCCCGGCCGCTTCAATAGTTACAGCTGTAATGCAAATTGAGAAAATTATTGCTGCGGCTGATATAATTTGATTTTTGAGAAGCTTTCTGTTCATTCCAATCTCCGGTACGTCAAAAAACGAATTAAATAAACTATACGCTGAATTTTATTTTTCTTAGTTTATCATTAGTATGCTCTGGCAGATTTACTTCGATATATTGTAATTTAATTATCTTTAGGATATTTTGTGGAAATTGTCCGTAATTTTCTTTTTTCGGAAAACTGAGTACACAAAACGATTATTATAATCATGATGCAAATGCCGCACAGTCCGCCGCAGAAGTCGAGTATTATATCCTTGACGCTTGAAGTTCTCTCATAATAAATCTGAATTGTTTCGTCTATTGTGGCGCTCATAAGAATAAAAAACGGAGGTGCAAAAATTTCTTTTATTTTTAATGAATAGAAAAAAAGACAAAGCTCCGCGCCGAGAAGGGAATATTCGCAAAAATGCGCAGCTTTGCGGATTATAAATGATAAGTCATCGGTACCTATTTTATTCTTTGGGTCTATGATTGGTTTCAGCTGAGTGACGATTTTGTCGCTTTGCGCATTTGATTCAATACCGTTATGCATTGAATTTGTCCAGATAAAAATGAGAGTAATGATGATAAGAACCGACAACATTATCCTGAATCCGCTGCGTTTTGTAAGTCCGGCTACTTTTCTTCCCGGCGTATTATTTTGTTTATAAATCGGATTCATTCAGTTCTCCAATGCCAGATTGTAATTTTAATTTTTTATATTCAATAAGGGGCTTGCCCCGTCAAATGGCGTGGCAA
>CABPZV010000055.1 GCA_902462015.1 uncultured Eubacteriales bacterium
GATACGAATTTATGCAGAGAACGATAAGCGCAATGGTCGGGAAAGGCTCGGTCAATCATAACAGCCGTAAATTCAAAGCGGAAAATGTGGACGCTGAACGCTCTTACCTCAATGTAGATTATTGCAACGAGAGTATTAAAAAGGTCTATCACGAATTATTTGATGAAGCACTCGCAAGATACAATGCTAAACAAAAAAGGGCGGACAGAAAGATAGAAAATTACTATGAAAAAATCCGAAGCTCCAAGCAGGAAAAGCCATTCCATGAATTGATTTTGCAGATTGGCGATAAAGAAAATATGGGTGCTGAAAGTGAAAACGGACAGCTTGCAAGGCAGGTCTTAGATGCGTATTATCGGGAGTTTCAAGCAAGAAATCCTAATCTCTATGTGTTCTCAGCGCATTTACACATGGACGAAGCAACGCCGCACCTGCATATTGATTTTGTTCCGTTTACCACAGGCAGTAAGCGGGGATTGGATACGAGAGTGTCATTAAAGCAGGCGTTGGCGGCACAGGGATTTAAAGGCGGCTCCCGCAGCGAAACAGAGTGGAATCAGTGGGTACAATCCGAAAAAAAGCAGCTTGCCGCCGTTATGGAACGATACGGGATTGAGTGGGAACAGAAAGGCACGCACGAAAAACATCTCTCTGTTTTGGATTATAAAAAGCAACAACGGACAGAGGAAATCGAGCGATTGGAAAGTAAAATCACAGATAAGCAAACAGAATTTGAAACTCTTTCCAAGCGTATTGAGAACTTTGATAAGGGTACAACTGCACTCTCACAAATGCAGAACGCACTGGAGAATGCCCCCGAATATCAGTTATCCGAACCACAAGGCTTTATGACTGCAAAAAGTTATAAGAGCAAGGTTGCCGAGCCGCTAATTAAGCGGTTGAAATCCCTCATTAAAACGCTTATGGTGCGGTGCTTTCAAGCGATTGACGATTACCAAAGGCTCAATCAGACAAACGCCAGTCTATACCGTAGCAATGAACAGCTTAAAAGTCAAAACAAGCAACTGACCACTGACAATAACCGATTGAGGGAAGAAATTAAGGACTACAAGCTGCTGAGAAAGGTATTCGGTAGTAGACAGATTGACAGCCTGTTAGAACAGGTAAGACAGTCTAAACAGCGTGGCACACGCTTTAGAAATAATCAATACGAAAGGTAGGAACAGACAATGGCAAAGACAATTTTTGAAAAAATGGGTGGCACTTATGTACGGCAAGGGGATTATTTTATCCCTTGCCTTACTCTACCAGCCGAAAAAGAAAATAAGCCTATCGGGATATGGGGACAGCGGCACAAACGCTACTTGCAAGAGCATAAAAGAGCAACTTATACTACCCTGCTCATAAGCGGCAAGTTGAACAGCTATCTTGCTGACATTGACGAGCAGGCAGAGGAAATGTTTTCTCGGCTGGTAAATGAATATGCCGACAGGCAGAGAGTGACAGAACAGTTAAAAGCTGAAAATCAGCTTGAATGGGTTGGCAGAATGAATAATATTCGGGCGTGTGTGAGAGAAGTGGTAGAGAATGAAGTAATCTACTCATAGGCGGGAGAGTGGCACTTCTGTGGTAAATGGGAGTGCCGTTTATCTAATTTCCAAAAGAGGTTTGTATTTGTGCTTGGACAATTTAAACAAAAAATGATTTTTATAAAGATTTGTGCCAAAAAGGCATTGACAATGTACGTTGACGTACATATAATGTACTTATACGTACATAAAACGGATATACTTTGAATTGATTTAAGGAGAGAATATGAAAGAATTTAATATTGTAAGTGGGGCAATCAGTAGTTGCTATCACGAAGCAGCACTGAAACTTGGAATATCGGATGCGGAAATGAATGTACTTTATGTTCTCAGTTATGAGGGAAACGGTTGCTATCAGAGTTTGCTTTATAAAAATACAGGACTGACACGTTCTACTGTGAACACTATTATCCGAAGATTTGAAAAAGAAGAGCTATTGTATTTAAAAAATGGGAAAGGGCGAAATACTTGCGTTTTTCTGACATATAAGGGCGAAAGATATTTGGAGAGTACGGCTCAAAAGATAGTAGAAATAGAAAATCGTATATTTATGAACTGGTCTGAGGAAGAAAGAATGATATTTTTACATTTAAATCAAAAATATGCGTCTGAACTTAAAGATGAGATTGATAAAATGAAAGGAAAAGAAAAAGAATGAACAACAAAACAAAATATGTCTGCCCAGTCTGCCATTGGACGCCTGCTCCATACGAGCCTATCCATGATTGGGAACATTGCCCCAATTGTCTTTCGAGTATTCATGAATATGACGATGATGAAATGGAATGTGGTGGGACTTATGAGCCTATCGGAATATGGGTTGTAAATGATAGTGAATGGGAAATTATTCAGCGTTGTTCTTGGTGCGGACATATGAAATCTACACCTTTACATTCCGATGATAATCCCTTGACAATTTTTTCAATTGCATCAAAGCCGTTAGCTAATCCCCCGTTTCCGGTTGAAAAAACGGAGGAACTTACACGAATGATGGGCGGAAAAGGAGATATTGGAGGATATTACAAATGAACAGGGAAAACAAAAAAAGGAAGTATGATAAGAAATATTATATGAAACATCCTTGCACAGATTCGTTCACTTGCAAGGTATGCGGTTGGCCTGTGGTTTCAAACGGTGCAGGAAGTAACCATAGAAATCATTGTCCAAACTGTCTGTCGAGCATTCATTTGGATAATAAACCGGGAGACCGTTCATCTGAATGTCATGGAGTCATGGATCCTATCGGGGTTTGGGTCAGAACAGGAGGAGAATGGGCTGTGATTCATAGATGTAGGATTTGCGGAAAAATTGTTTCAAACAGAGTTGCAGCGGATGACAATCCAATGAAACTTATGGCTTTAGCAATGAAACCGTTCGGAAGCGAGAGAATTTCACAAAAAAGTATCAATAAACTCACAATATCAATGGAAGGCTAAATACAAATTATTTTTGTTTATGTAAAACGAGATGACGGGCTTCAATATTCACAAAAGAGTTTTTCCCTTAATTGGCGCTGGAGGTTTAAGATAGAATGAAAGTGGAATGGTTATACTGCCCTGTTTGCGGGAATAAAACTCGCAATAAAATACGAGATGATACTATTTTGAAAAACTACCCTCTCTATTGTCCAAAATGTAAGCAGGAAACTTTAGTTGATGTCAAAAACATGGAGGTAAAGAAAGTGAATTTGACAAGAATTTAGAGAGTGCATGTTGATTTTCTAAGCAAAATCGTTTACAATTTATTGCGAAACATATGGCTATTATCCGCAGTTACCGAGCCAGTGTTATCAACGCCGATAACAAAATGATAACATTAGCTCATATAGGCAGGATAATATGGATACATCAAATAATCAAAAGAACTATGAACACGGCAGAGAATAATCGCTAAACAAAATTGATTAGTATTTGTCGAGTGGGAGTAAGTATTTGTGTTTTTGGGCAACACCGTTTTTTAACCATCGGTAAAATTTGATATTCTCGAATGACCTTGAAGAAGCAATCCTCTGAGGTCATTTTTATGCGCAAATTTGTAGAAAACCTTAAAAATACAAGTGATTTTGTCAATGAAATTCGTTTTTTATTGTAAATAATCTGAATGCTTCCGGTAAAGTGATTTTTGCCCTTTAGTTAAAATGTGCTTTGCCCGGAACAATTTAAGCGTGTAGAAGGGAAGTTGTAGCAAAAATTATTATTTTAGTATAGGTTAAATCGGGGACTTATGTGATTGTGTAAGTATCTTTTACTGTTGATAAATGATTAGATACGGTATTAAATTTAGCAGTTCATAGTAAAATGAAATAACGGTTATCCCATATAAAAGTTCTGATATGATATTCAAGCGAAGAAACAATTATTTAATGGAAACTGAATATTGTAAAAACTTATCTTTCCAGTATCAAAAATAAAGCACCGAGTTTGTAACTCGGTGCTTTATCCGCCTTATGTCTAAGCTGCTACACTACCAATAACAATATACTGCAAGTTTTGCTAAGGGCATACTCAAATTAAAAATAGGAGGATATTTCTTATAAGAGTTATATAACAGCCGTCTATTAGAACATAAGAACACTTTATTTAAATGCCATGTTCAGCTATTACCGCCCAAATCGACAGCAAAGCTATTATTTAGTATTTACAGTATAACATATTTAGCGAAATTTGTCAATAAAAACAAATAAAATAATTAAAAACACCGCTGCTGAACTTTCTTAAGTGCCCCAAGCCCATTATGAGGCGTTAGTAAGCGGTATCCGAGCGGACAATTTCCTTTATCACTCACAATATTGAAGCTATAGGAACAACCTTAATATATTATTGTTAAAAACAGGGTAGATTTTTTTGCAAAAATATGATAAAATTAACTTAATTTGAATTTGTTAAACAGTATATTTATTTTTAAATATATCAATTAAAGGAGCGTTATATTCCGTGCCAAACTTCACACGAAAAGCAATTAAAGATACATTTCTTAAGCTGCTGGATGAAAAACCGCTTAACGAAATAACTGTAAAAAATATAGTTGAAGAGTGCGGAATTAACCGCAACTCCTTTTATTATCATTTTCAGGATCTGCCGGCGCTGATAGAAGAAATAATTAAGGAAGAATCGGATTCAGTCATCCAAAAATATTCCTCAGTAAATACTATAGTCGAATGCTTCGATGCTGTTACAGAATTTGCATCGCACCGCACGCGTGCAATTATGCATATATATCGTTCTGTAAGCCGCGATGTTTTCGAGCAGTATTTGATGAAAACAAGTCATTATTTCGTTCAAAACTATCTAAACACTGCCCTGGCAGATGAAAACATAAGCGCAGACGATAAAGTCACCATAATCAACTACTATAAATGTGTATGTTTCGGATTAGTTATAGATTGGCTAAATACCGGACTGAAAGAAGAATACGCACAAGCTTTCAAAAAAATATTTCGTCTTAAGATTGATATGGCAGTTGATATCGCTCAAAAGCTGAAAAACCAAATATGATGATATTATAAAGCAATGCCGCTCTTTTCAGGCATTGCTTTTTCTTTTGTAGTAAAAATAAACCCCTGGTTTTATGATATGCACCCCAAAAGTTAGACACTTTTGGGGTGCATATCATAATAAGTGGGATTGATACCTTTTGGTTTTATTCGAATACTTCCATAACATTGTCAGTCCACAATTCACATTGGGTCATTACGGTCTGCACTGCGTCGTCCATACCCTCCGGTGGGTACTTATGCTTTTTGAGTAGCTTTTTGATAAGCATACGCATTTTTGCCCTTGCGGACTCTCGCTTCTGCCAATCAATCGTCTTGTTCTTTCGGAGCGTATCCGCCAGTTCCTTTGTAATGGCAATGAGTTCATCGTTGTTATAGAAGTCCTTGATTGCCTGCGGCTTTGTCAATGCGTCATAGAAAGCAAGCTCGTCGGCGGTCAGACCTAACTGTTCGCCCTCTTTTTGCGCTGCGGCAATCTGCTTGGCAAGCTTCAGCATTTCCTCGATGACTTCCTCATTGGTTAGCATACCGTTGAGATACGCATTAAGAGAACGCTGCATAATCTCACTGAACTTCTCGGACTTGACCACATTCGTTCTGCGATAAACGAAAACCTGCTCGGCTATCAGCTTTTTCAGCAGCTCAACGGCAAGGTTCTTTTCCTTCATATTGGCGACTTCCTGAAGGAACTTGGGGTCAAACAGCGAAAACTCCTCTTTGATGTCAGAAAACAGGTTGATAACGCCGTCGCTCTTGATACTCTGTTTGAGCAGCTCGTTTATTCTTGCGTTCATTTCCGGCAGAGAGATTTTCTTGCCGACGCCGGTATTGGTCAGTCTCAAAACAAGCACACGCACCGACTCAAAGAACGCTGCTTCAAATCGAGCTGCCTCATCAACGAGGGAGGAACAAAGAGACAATGCCTGATGGAGCATTAAAGCTTCTTTCACGAAGGAGTCCTTATCTTCAATCTTTTCTCTGCCGATAATGAAGTTTACAGCTCCGCTGATGGTCTTTGCTCTTTCGAGGTCTGAACCTCTCATAAACTTGGAGTAATCGTACCCGTGGAACTTATCACGGCAGACAGCGAGCTTCTCCAAGAACTTCGGATAAGCCACTTTTGCCACATCGGTATCGCCGTAGTTTTTCTTATCACGGGTGGTATAATCGTTCATCGCCTGTTTCAGCGCTGAAGCGATACCTACATAGTCAACGACAAGACCGCCCTCTTTATCACGGAACACACGGTTTACACGGGCGATAGCCTGCATAAGATTGTGCCCGCTCATCGGCTTATAGACATACATCGTCGCAAGGGACGGCACATCAAAGCCGGTCAGCCACATATCAACAACGATAGCTATTTTCATCGGACTGTTATTGTCTTTGAACTTCTTGGCAAGCTCGTCCTTGTGGTGTTTATTTCCGATAATCTCACGCCATTCTTAGGGGTCGTTATTGCCGGAGGTCATCACCACGCCAATCTTTTCCGTCCAAGCAGGACGCAGCTCCAAAATTCGCTTATAGATTTTCATAGCGATAGGTCTTGAATATGCCACAATCATCGCCTTACCGGTGAGCAGATTCTCACGGTTGTTTTCGTAGTGGTCAAGAATATCGCCAACCAAAGAGTTAATGGTATTATCGTTACTGAGTACAGCTTCCATCTTCCCAAGCTCACGCTTGCTTTTGTCAATGACTTCCTCGTCGGCATTGACTGCCATAATGTCGTACTCAGCATCTATCAGTTTCAAAGTCTGCTCGTCGAGGTTCAGCTTGATAACTCGGCTCTCGTAGTAAACAGGTCGAGTAGCGCCGTCCTCAACAGCCTGCGTCATTTCATAGACGTCAATGTAATCACCGAACACTTCACGGGTGCTGCGGTCAGCAGAGGAAATCGGTGTTCCGGTAAAGCCGATATATGTAGCGTTTGGCAGGGTGTTGCGGATAACCCTTGCCGCACCAACTACACGCTTTGCAACTTCTTCGCCTTTCTCATTTTTGGTAATCCTTATTTTCTCGGCAAGTCCGTATTGACCGCGGTGCGCTTCGTCCGCCATTACCACGATGTTTCTGCGCTCTGAAAGAGACTCCGTAGACTCCTCAAACTTCTGCATAGTAGTAAAGATAATGCCGTTTGCCTGTCTGCCGGCAAGCAGTTTTTTCAAATGCTCTCGGCTTTCAGCGTGCATAGGCTCCTGCCTCAGAAAGTCATTGCACTTTGCAAACTGACCGTAAAGCTGGCCGTCAAGGTCGTTTCTGTCCGTCAGCACAACGACAGTAGGACTATCTAATGCTTCCTGCAAAAGATGTGCATAGAAAACACCATAGACAGCGACTTTCCGCTGCCCTGCGTATGCCAAAAGACGCCGCCCTTACCGTCGGTAACAGTGGCTTTCTTTGTAGAGACGATTGCTTTTCTGACTGCAAAATACTGATGGTATCCCGCAAGGATTTTGAAGATCTGCGTTCCCTCGTTAGAGAAGCAGATAAAGTTCTTGATAATATCAAGCAGCCTTTCTTTTTGGAACATACCCTCAAAGAAGGTGTCAAACTGTGCGTACTGTGTGTTTTCATAGCTGCCGTCTTTTGTTTTCCACTCCATAAAGCGGTCTTCGCCGGAGGTGATTGTGCCTGCTTTAGAGGTGAGCTGGTCGCTCATTACGCAGATTGCATTGTAGATAAACATTGACGGTATCTCGTGCATATAGTTTCTGAGCTGACGGTATGCTTCAGAAGCGTCAGTTTCCTCACGGGACGGAGATTTTAACTCAATCAGCACCACCGGCAAACCGTTCAGGAATAGGATAACATCAGGGCGCTTATTACTGTTCTCAATAAAAGTCCACTGGTTCGCCACGATAAAGGAGTTATTGTCGGGATTTTTATAATCTACAAGATAGACGATAGAGGAACGCTCCTCACCGTCAACGAAATATCTAACGGGGATACCGTTCTGCAAATAGTCCATAAAGACAGAGTTCTTCTGTACAAGCTGGCCGTTCTCAAAGTTTTTCAGCTTGAACAGGGCGTCGCTGAGAGCGTCGGAAGGCAGCCCGCTATTGATACGCTGTAAGGAGTTCTCCAAAACCTCGTCATATAACGGACTGTAAAAGTCTCTTGGGGTATCAGGAGCGTATATGTACTCGTATCCTAATTGGTTTCGAAACAGTTCGATTACAGAGTTTTCGTAATCGGCTTCTGTATATATTCCCAGCATAATATTTCCTCCCAATCAATCTTCACACTCAAAGATTGATACAATTTTTTTAAATAGCAATGGAGCCTCTACAATTACCAACGCAATCTTTTCCCGAACCCTACTAACTCCTTGATAGAATAAATTAGGATATAGATAATCAGGATTAGGATGTGGAATTCCTCGAAGAATGCCATCTTCATCATAGTAAAATGATTTATCCATAAGTAAAAGCACATTGTCGAACTCTTGTCCAATCACATGATGTGTATCGTAGTCTTCCTCATACTGTGCGTATGGACTATACTGGTAATTTGATTTTGAATAATTTATAAAGACATATCCTTTGCCCCTATAATAGCGGATTATCGATTTGGCTTCTTCCACAGTATTGGCATAGACAACATCGACGTTAGAATAATCCATTTTACAATGAGCTTTCTTATTCAAATTTCTTGCCGCTGTAATAAACGAAGCAAGCTCTTTGTTTGTCCTGATTTTTTCCGACAACTCAAAATCACCTGCAAGTGGTAATGTACGTATTTTCTGAACAATAGCATTTCTGTTCTCGCATTGCGACAACACCTGCCCTGGATCTGATGAAAATACACATACTTTTCCTTCGGAGGAAACTTTATTACATATGTCATCAAATTGGTGAGGATAGATTCTGTGGGACTCATCCAATAGTATGTATTTGTACCCATCAACAACATCGAGACAATGCTTCAAATGTCCGGTAGAAACCACGCAGAAGTTATCAACTTCTTTGTTCAACAAATCATGACCTCTTGCCAGTTTCCCACAATGAATAATAAGGGTTCTACCTTTCTTTGAGAGTTCTTTTGCGATATCGTAAATCAGAAGTGTTTTACCTGTGCCGGGGCGGCCTGTTAAACTGATATAGCCAAAGGATGTAATTTCCGAAATAGCATCGAGGATTTTTTTCTTTATCTGCTCCTGAGCCTGTGTCAAAAAATACTCCCCTCGAATAAATTTCTCCGGTGTATTCAGCGGTGATACAAGAAATTCAGAGGCACGGAACATATTATCAATGTCTGTTTGATATCCTGATGCGAAATCCTTTACCTTGGTTATAATCTCATACAAACCGATCCTTGCCAAAGTCCCTTCATCCGTAAGTTTATAGCAGATCATTGTATCCGTGACGATGGTGAAAAGAAAGTTCTTTTTTCCCAAATGAGCCAAGTAATGATTATTTCTTTGAAGCTGTGTGAGCATCTGATCTTCCGGCACAGCTTGACTTTTAAACTCTATGTTCAAAGACTCGGTGTCGGTAAATTTCAGTAAGTCAAACTCCTTCCCGATTTGGGGAATATGGTATCCGAAAAAGAAGCCGTCCATCATTTCAATGTTTACACCACAGGCAAAGAAGTCATCCACAATTTTCTTTAACGATTCGATCTCATGTTTCTTGGTTTTTCCATTATCCTTCCGCTTGGATGTATGTTGTTCAACCCTGTTAAAAGAAGATTCATCGTGAATGCGAGACTGCATATATAGATTGATCGGTTTTGTCATATATGATCCCTCTCTTTTGATTTTTCTACTATAAACAATAATTTAGCGGCTTAGAGCTGGATGTTGGAGACATCAATCTCCCCGGACATCAGCTTTGGGAGAAGGCTATCTCTCAGCGCGAAAAGCCGCTTATTCTCCGCTCTATAAGAACAAATCTGCTTAAGGATCGGTAAAGCAATGGCGTTGAAACCTTCCAGTTCTTCCTTTGAGGGAAGTATAACAGGGTATGTCATAATCTGTTGCTTATCTCCACGAGGCATTTTCGTTCCTTTTGATCCAGCAACCATGAATGCGAAGAACTTGTCGGCATATAGCGTGCTGAATAGGTACGCCGCGTATTGTGATTGAACTGGCGTGAAGCAAAGAACATCGGTTGAGCAGCCGCACTTATCCTCGCAGTAGACAATCTTCTTAAAGTAAGGACGAATGTTGGAAATTAAGGTATCACCCTTATGACAAGCGGTGGTCTGCGGCGTAGTTGGAAGGCTCGTAGCCTCAGTTGATCCAGCTTTCCCCGACAGCATATTCTCCGTTGAGAAGTAAGTGCTAACATTCAGCTCGGAAACAGCTACTCTGTCTCTGGAATATAAGCAAATATCCGAGAGGATTCCCTGATCTGCCGCCATGCTGACATCGCCAAACCGCTCTTGATATATCGTTTGCAAGAGAGCCGCTAAATTATTGTTTATCGCATTGTTAAGCTCGATTTTTTGATCTAATGAATAGAGAACCGAAACAATCCGATTTTGCTCCTCAATACTTGGCAAACAGATTTCCATTCGTTTTAATATCCAACCTGAAAGTCCGCCACGGGTACTTGTTCCGTCTGAAAGTAATCTAAACTCCTCATATCGACTGTCTAAATTATAATACAAATATAATGGTAAAATTAGATTTTCTTTCGCTTTGCAAGCAATTACTGACTGATTCATATATGTATCTGTCATAAGAAAGCTTGCTTGTCCACGGGTGTACCCTTGTCCAGCAGTTGCAATTACTGTGCAGCCTTTTGTAGCGAGTTTAGTCGAGGAATTTTCTACGCCCTTTTGTGTGATTTTTCTTTCAGTATCGTAAATAAAACGCTGTGATGTTTCCCCGGAAGAAAGCCATTTGAGATTCCCGTTCCAGTAATCACTGTGCTTGGTTGACGGTGTTCCACCACTATATATTTTCACACACACATCATCCAAAGAGTAACTCTGCCATTCAGATTTCATACCCAATCGCCCCCAGTTTTTTACGGATTTCGTCCTCCAACTCGTGGGACTTTTTGAACATCTCGGACAGTTCAGATGCCAGGCGGGTCATCTTTTCCTCAAACGGTTCTCCGTCATCTTCCTGTTCCTCTATGCCTACATATCTGCCCGGCGTCAGAATAAAGTCCTGCTTTTCGATTTTCTGAAGGTTGGCTACCGCACAGAAGCCTTTTACTTCTTCAAGTGTTCCGTCTTGGAACTGTGCAAACGTATCTGCGAGCTTCTGTATATCCTCATCGGTAAAATCTCTGTGCTTGCGGTCTACCATATAACCCATTTTGCGGGCGTCGATAAACAGCGTTTTGCCCTTCTGCTTCTTGTTCTTTGAGATGAACCAGAGCGTGACCGGAATGGTTACGCTGTAAAAAAGCTGAGTGGGCAGGGCAACAATACCTTCCACAAGGTCAGCCTGAATGATATTCTTTCTGATTTCGCCCTCGCCGCTGGACTGAGA